>JABWCQ010000004.1 GCA_013360195.1 bacterium | reverse complement strand
GACCAGAATCAAGATGGATACGCGGATTGGATGGTTTCGTCCCCCGGATCGCTCGGATCTCCACTTGATGACAGAGTTGATCTCTTTTACGGCGGTAGTCCGCCATCGCAGAATCCCTACTTAACGTTTATGCCAAGAGAAGGAGCCGAAGCTCCTTACATGTATAATCGCAGACCGATTGGCGACTTCAACAGTGATGGACAGATTGACTGGGTTATTGGGTATTGGATGTCGGGTCTTGATAGTGTTGTCTTTGAATTTCATGGCGGAGGGCTTGTCGTAGACACATTTCCCGAAGCAGTCTTGAGTGTTCCATACGAAGTCGGGCGTAGCAGGTTAGCGCGCTTGGGCGATCACAACGGCGACGGATTTGATGACATCTACTACCACTATAACGATCTTGATCAAACCTACATCTACTTTGGTGCGGCAGACTGGAACATGTCCGTCGACTTAACCAACAGAGGAGAACCTGTTGGATCGGGCAACTCAGATCCGATGTTTGAAGTGTTTGGTGACTTCAATGGTGATGGGTATGATGACTATTTCGTTCAGCGTGTCAACGGTGTGGATGACTCAACTCTCATATACTTAGGTGGCGTAGAGCCCGATACAGTTGCAGACTTCGTATGGTTCGGCAATTTTGCTTTTCCCGCCACGCTTTCCGCCGATCTGAACAGCGACGGTGCGGCGGATCTGGCGGTTAGCCGCGATCCAAGGACAATAGATGTGCATTTGGGGGGTGCAGATATTTCCCCAACTCCGCTTTTTTTACTCGATTATCAAGGGTGCAACAATGTTGCACATGGTATCGCATCAGCAGGCGACTATAATCGCGATGGGTTCGAGGATTTGGTGATTGTGAATGAACCCTGCGCGAACGGTTTCGGTAAGCTGTGTCTATGGCTGGGCGGTTTCTGGTTGAACTCAGACGTGCAATTGTGGCGAGCAATAGGAGTTGGCGACGTGAACGGGGACGGTGTGGATGATTTGGCCATTGGTTGTCAGGGGGACGTCTTGAACAGCCGCCGAGGAAAGGTGGTCATTTTGTCGGGCGACACGACTTTGCGTGTTCCGGTGGGTGAACTTCCGCCGGTAGCGGAAGAGTTTTCTTTATACCTTTACCCTAACCCGGCGAATGGGTACGTGCAGATTGAGTTCGAGCACAACAATGTCCACGGTAGCGCGGACGTCGGGATTTACAACCTGCTCGGACAGATGATTGATCGTATTCCACTGTCTGGAGGAATGTCATCGGTCAATTACAATGCTTCACACCTGGCCAGCGGGGTTTATCTGGTTCGCGCAAATAGTCAGACAAATTATGTTACCCAAAAATTGGTGGTCCTGAAATAAAGAAAGAGAGATTCTATAATGCTTCGCTTCACTAAAATCGTGCTGACTGCCTTGGTGATAATCTGGGCAGCGGAACTATCCACGCCATCTAGAGCCTTTGACGTAAGCACCTATTTTGATCCTTATTCGATGGTTTACACAAATCGCGATTGTTGGTCGTCAGAAGAAATGGGACACTTTTAGAGTTAAGTTAATGGAGGGATTTGGGGTAGTAAGTTGCGGAGCTTCAGAGGGTTATTGAGAAGCTAGAAAGGCGAGGCCCCCCTTAGCCCCCCAAAACTGCGGCAGATTTTGGGGGGAGACCAGAGCGAAGACGGCCGGAGGCCGTCGGAAGTATGATTTTAAGATTTGCGTGGTGCGTATGGCAAGGTTCTTCACTCTGGGAGTCGAGCCTGGAGGCTCGACCTAGTAATGGTTTGTGTTGCGCTTTGTATCTCGACTTTGTTTAGAGAGATCCTTCCAGGATGACAAGGTGTGCTGCATCGTGAATGCGCTTCGGATTTTCGTGGTGCTTGAGTAGGTCACTGCGCTACGCTACGGGATGGCAACGTATGAACATCGAGAATTGTGTTTGATGTGTTCGTGGTGCTTGAGTAGGTCCTTACAGAGGATGACAGAGAAAAAAGGGCGCGGCCAACATTGACCGCGCCCGGCAGATAGAGCGTGCGAAATATTACTTCATCAAAACCATCTTGCGGGTTTCGACAAAACTACCGCTCTCCACTCGATAGAGATAGACACCGGACGGGAAACCAGTCATATCAACATCCACAAGATGCTGACCGACATTCAGTCGGGCTTCGCGCAGAGGCGCGGCCACCTCCTGACCCAAGACATTGAATATCTTCATGGTCGTGAGGCCGGCTTCACTCAAATCAAAGCGAATTTGAGTCGAAGGATTGAAAGGATTAGGATAGTTTTGATGGACAGCAAACTGAGCAGGAATCTGCGGCGCAGGTTCCTCGGCAACCAGGAAGCGTGCAAGCGTGAGCGGAAGTACAACGGAGCTGTCCAGCGAGTTGTTGCTGACAATGATATTGACATGATAGGTCAAGTCGCGCAAATTCGCAGGGTCAATCGAGACTGAGATGTCACGCGAGCTTTGGGGCAGCACGGACGAAATAAGCGGAGTAACGCCAATCCAATCGGTGTCGAATTTCATCTGGCGCATCTCGAGACGGTCACCCTGCGAGTTCTGGAAGATGCCGCCGAAGACGGTCAGCATGCTGTTCCACGTCGAGCTGATATCACATCCGCCCGCACGATCACCGTTCACATCGGTGATGGAGGTCACGGCGAGAATGGCGCCGGAGGTCGGGTGAATCTTGCTGACAAGCGTGCCGCCGGTGCCCTGCGTGTTCCAGTGGAACACGTAGAGTTTGTAGCCGTCGGGATCATCGGGATACCACGCGAGACCGGTCTTGTCAAGATTGTTGTTGAAGCGATGAATCTCGTTGCCTTCGCGGTCAATGCAGAAGACCGGAGTACTGTAGTCGGCAACCCAGAATTGATCAAGAGCGGGGTCATAGGCGATACAGCGCGCGGGGCTGACCTGATGACAGGGAACCGTAGTGCGAATGGCACCTGAAGCATCCACACCCTGCAACTCCTGCAAGCCGTCGGTGCTGCCGTAGATGTATTCGCCGTCAAAGGCCAGATCGTAGAAGCCGAACTGCGTGGTGGTGGGCTGCTCCGCGGTAAAGACGAGGTCGCCGGTCAGATTGTAGTAGTAGAGATAGTTGGGACCGGAGGGACCTGCGCCGCCGCTGACTACCCAATGGTCGCCGTCAAAGGCACAGCCGAGAATTTGACCGTCTCCTGTTTCGCCGGTGACGCTTTGCTGCGCGATGGTAGACCAGTTGCCGCGCTCGCCGTTCAGAGCCTGATACTCCAGGCTGATGCGGAAATCGAGCGGGCCGTTGCCGTCGTTGTCAATGTTGAAAGATTGTTCTGTCGGATCGCCGGGAAGATTGACATTCAGGGCGTCGGTCGAGAGATCAATTTCAGGATGCGTAAGGCTGAAGGTGGCAGTTTCAGTGCTGTCCATTTCGACCACGAAATCCGCGGTGACGCCCTGATTGTAGCCCCAGCGAGTGGCACGCACAGTGTAGGTGCCGATTTCCACATCAATCATCGTGTAATTGCCCTGCACGTCCGTTGTTGCGACATCCTCCTCCCCATCGAGAGAAATCAGCACACCTTCGATGGGATCACCCGTGGCCAAGTCGGAGACATGCCCTGTGATAATGCCGGTGGCAAAACGCTTTTCGGTGGTTATCACAACCGCGCGGTCGTTACCGATACCATTCGCGCCGGGGGCATTGCTGCCGCTGTGACGATACTGCAAGCCGATGAGTGCGCGGGGAGCCTGAATACCGACGGTTTCGCCGGTCTGCTCTTCCCATGTATCCTGCTGAATGGACTGCGCATTATCATACTGGAAGATGATGATGCCGTTGCCGTCGTTGGTGGGATAGACGGTCGGGTCAAGCAGAATCAGTTGGAAATCGAGATTGGTGCCCTGTGAAAACGCGCCGACGGCATTCCACTCGATGATGACGCGGTCATTGGCTTCGTCGTAGTAGTAGTAGACACCGTCATTGGGGCCATTGGTTTTCAAGTCATCCCAGAAGGGCGCGAGCATGGCTTCGGGAGCCTGCTGACCGGGGATGGGATAGTTGCGGAACATGTCGAGATGATCCTGATCGCCGAAGGCAGCCCAACCGTTGGAGCAGATGGTGAGCGAGTCGTAGGTTTCGCCGTAGAACATGAAATCAAAGGGGAGTTCGACGACATCGCTGTTTGTCTGGCCGTTAGGCTGCTGTTCGCCGGGGTCGGCACTTGCGTGCGTTAAACGGGTACCAATGGTGGAAATGTCAGTCCAATTGAACTCGCGATGGAATTCGTATTCGTCGTCAATGTCGTCATAGGCAAGGTAGCCGAAGGGGTCCGGACCTGTCGGGTCGGCGGCCGTGGCTAAGCCAATCGGGAGCGCAAAGGCGACGGAGTCAACGAAGCCGCCCGGAGTTTCCATAACGAGCATCAGATTACCGATGCTGCCGGGATAGCCGACGCTGTTGGCGCGCACGACGAAATCCGTCGCGCCGCTCGTGGCGGTGCCGTTAACGGCGATATTGCCAAAGGAGCCAGTGCCGTCGTTTATTGACAGCAGGCTATATTGCGAAATGAGCGTGGCACTCACATTGTCCATGGCAAGTCCGCCTTCGTTCCGGACGGTAATACGGAGGTTGGCCGTTTCACCGGGATCGAGACGATTATTGTTGTTGCCTCCCGTAACCTGTGAAGAGACATAGACACAGCTTCCGGCACGGATAGTCAATTCGACCGTGCTGAAGGCAGTGCCTGTGGAGGAGGTTACTTCAAATGTCAGCTTCGCAGTTTCATTGTGCAACATTGTTGGTGCGAGCTGAATCCTGAAGGGCGTCGTACCCGTAGCCTGAGCATCGGGTGCAATGGGCGGAAACGCCGATGTCGCTTGAAGAATCGTGACATCAGGATTGTCACAGGTGACCGTGGCATTGACGTTATTCGACGTAATTGATGTGCCGAAGTTGCGCAAAGTCACGGACAGGTCTATCGTTTCGCCGGGATTAAACTGGTCGTTGTCGTTTCCGGACGTGCCGCCGTTGTTATCATCGTCCACTGTGTACGAGAACACAGTAACCATTTCATTGGCATTGACGCAGCTTATGTCGGCGAGGAACGGCTTGTGGTTCCGCTTAGACACCGTAAGGGTCATCGTGCCGGGGGTATTCACCGTCACAGGCAGGTCAACAAATCCGCCTTCATCGGTAAAGCCCTTGACAAACGTTTCACCGTTCTTGATCAAGACGACAAGCGCTTCGGCAATAGGTTCACCGGTGGCGTCATCCACGACTTGCGGACGGACACGGCGCGCGCCGACATTCACGGTCGTCGGATAGGTGACATCCATGACAACGGGGATATCCGTCCACATGGAAATTCCGGGATCACCCATCAAGTTATTCCAGTGAGCGAACATGGCTCCTGTGCCGTCGCCCGGGAATGCGCGCAACAATTCGACTTTCGCAGCGGACAGAGCCGTTCCAATATGACGGATACCGAGGTTAGTGATGGCATACGCCAAACCTCCGGCAACGGTATTATTGAAGGGAACGTGCGTATTAAACGTGGCGGTACCAATGCCGCAAATGCCGCCTTTGGGAGCGGTCGGACTTCCTGCAAGGAGCCAAGCTTCATTTAGCGCTTCGCCCTGATTGTAATCACCGGAGCCGCAGGTTATGGTGAGCACAATGGGAAGTTTCGGTGACGAAGTCATCGACGTAGCGGCAGAATTGTTCATTTCGCCGACCACTGTACCCCGCCAGAGGAAATAGCCGACACCTTCGGTCAAGCGCTCGCCGATGAGCGAATTGCTGACATTGCCGGGGTGAGTAGAAACTTGCGGATTTGAAATACCGGTGTAGTTTCGGTACATATCGGCAGCCCAAAGCATCAGAATCTCATTGGAGCTGACGTTGTTGTTCGTGCCGGCGTACAGGAACGCGCGCGTAAACCAGCCTGTGTCGTCCATGTAGGGCGTGCGCTCGTAGGCCATAATCTTGTTGTTAATCAGCGGGAAGTGGTTCGACTGCGAATAGGACAGTCGGCCGACGCTAATTTCCTCGAAATCGTCATTGCCTTCAAGGTCGGCATAACCGTGGTCATAGCGGTTATTAGGGCTGACAGGAATCGAATACGTACCATCCGCATCGCCCATCAGAACCGCGAATTCAAGCGGCGGGTCCCAGGTATCGTAAGCGGTTTGCAGATAACTTAAGATGGTCGAGCTTGACCAGTTGTTGCGGGCTTCAATAGTGACCGTGAATCCCATTCTCTGGCGCCATTGCCTGAGCGAATCAGCCCACTGCAAGACGGTTGAGTTGTCCTTGCAAATAATGGCATAGCTGCCGGGATTGTAATCCACGTCATCGAGAGCCGTTTCATCGAGGTTCTCGATGAATGCATCGTACATGGGCGCCCAACGGCCACTGGGACGGCGGACGCGATGAATCTCGTTGATTCCAGGAGTCTCGTTGGCGACCAGGTCCACGCTGATGTTGTCATAGAAGCGCGCTTGCCGCGTCACCGGATTCACCTGCACGGGGTAAAGGGTGACGGTAACGATGCGAAAGTCGCGGAAAATTGCCGGCGGGCTGACTTCGGCGATGTCGCGCGGATACCAGTCGTTCACTGCGTACACGTCGGCGGATTTTTCGGGACGTCCCCACCCTGAATGTTCTTCACGACGAGCGGGAACGGGAAGGAAATCGTCCTGGAGCCGATACTCTGCACCGTTGATGACCAACTCAACAGATCCGGTGTTTGGGATACGGTAGATGCGCGTCACGTGAGGCAAGGCAGGATATCCTTCGCGAAAGAGAATGCGTTCACCGGGGATATCGACGGCGGAAAGTCGTTCGCCGTCAATCATCTCCGACGCGACATTGAATTCCGGATCCTCCCAGCGAATCTCCGTGAATTCGGGAGCCATACTTGAGACGTGCAAGTAGGGCGAGGTTTCTGATGCCGCGAGGCAAAAACCGGCGCAAGCGAGCAGAGTCAAAAGGCTCAAAGTAAACCGTGCCGTGGTGCGGATCATGTCGTTCCTCCAAAGGGCGGGACTGAGGTGAAAAAGGGACAAATTTCTATGCAGTGAAAATAGAGCTAAAAAGTCAGGTTTGCAATGAGTTAGGGGAAGAAATGGAAAAACAACCGCTGGTCACGAAATGCAGAAAATGCGCGCAGTGCGCACATTTTCGCATAGACAACTCACAAATTCGAAGACAATCTACAATCTAAAGCTTATAAATACAATGTGTTAAAAATAATCATCGGGTTCTGTGCGAAAGGGCGAATCACTGTAATTGCAGAGCGTGTGCCGGGGTTGATAATTCGAACAGAGGCATTATATTGAATCATATCCAGAGGCCCCCGTGCACGTTCAAGATGGCACCGTTCATGTAGGCTGCTTCCGTGGAGCAGAGGAAGACAGCGGCCGAGGCGATGTCTCCGGGGTGGCCGATTTCTCCCAAGGGGACTTCGGACGGCATCCACTGACGCATTCTGGGAGTCATGGTGTCGTTTTCGATGAAGCCCGGGTTGATGACGTTCGAGCGGATGTTCTTCGGACCGAGATCGCGTGCCAATGTCTGCGCCATGATGACAACGCCGGTTTTAGCAATTGAATATGCACAGCTGACATGCTGCGACCCAACACGCTCGGCATTGGGTGCTCCGATGAAGATAATTGAGCCGCCGTTTTCAGATCGCATTATGATAGGAACTGCGCGCTGCGTAACCCAGAATGCGCTGAGCAAATTTCCGCGGAGCATGAGTTCCCACTCTTCAGAGGTGGTTTCGAGAAGCTTCTTTACTTTGAAGGGGCCGGCGTTGTTGACGAGAATATCGAGGCGGTGGAATTCAGGCGGGATAGACGAAAAGAGCTTGTCCACTCCCTGCTCGCTGGACACATCGGCTTGAATAGCGACTGCGCGACGGCCAATTCCGCGAATCCATTCGACAACTTCCCGTGCCGCATCTTCACGCTCCAGGTAATTGACAATGACATCCGCACCGGATTGTGCCAATTTCAGTGCAATCCCGCGACCGATACCACGCGCAGATCCGGTGACCAGTGCCACTTTTCCATGTAACTCGTAGTTCATATGCCGGTTGTCTTCATCATCTGTTTGTTCTGCATGTTTTGCGAACGCGCACAGGCGCAGCCTGAGCTGTTTGAAGCAACGACTCCAACGGCGGCCGGTGACACGGCATTGTTTCTCGTGCAGATTCCGTCATCGTACGACTCGCAGCGACCTCCGGCAATCATTGTAGGCTGGCATGCTCTCGGCGGATCCGAATCCGAAATCTTCGCGCATCCGTATAGTGATTTGTGCGAAGAGCGAGGTTGGATTCTTGCCAGTCACATGGGGCCGAACGACCGTCATTGGAACACACGGCTGCCGCAACTGCATTGCCGGGCGATGCTCGATTATCTGAAGGAGCGTTATCCGTTTTCGCCGGACTCCATTTACATGTGCGGCGGGTCCATGGGCGGAGCCGCGGGTCAGGTTTGGCACAATAACAATTGCGCATATGACGATTATCTCATCGCGGCAACTGCCGGAGGCTCGCAGATACTGGATTGCCAACTGCGGCAGGAGCAATACCTGGCAAGCGGAGACACGAATCGTTCGATGCGCGCGGCGTTCGGAGGATTCCCGTTTGAATCGGACTCCGTGGCCTATGAGTATCATCGTTACAGCGCAGTTCACTTTGCGGACACAAGCGAAAGCATGCACTTCAACAGCCTGACAGTTCCCGTTTTGAGCAGTTGGGGCGCGGAGCAGTTCGAATGGGACGCTTATGGATATGCCGCGCAGGATTATGCAGTGCTAAGGCGATTCGGTGCCGAGTCATTTTTCGGCGCGGCGAGCTGGCAGGGACACGGCTTCAACATATTGGACGCCGGGCTGGTATGTGACTGGTTTAGCGGCTACTCAGCCAATCGGTTCCCTGACACCTTGGCCTTGGCGGCAGATGAAGACGGCAGATACTATTATTGTGATGTGGTTCTAGGCGATTCAGCTTACACATTCGCGCGCTGGGATATCCGAAAGGAAGCGGGAAGCAAGCGCATCGATATCGCTCTGCTGCAGAATGTGGCGGCGCTGACGGTGAACTTCGTGTTTCCCTGGCCAGAGCTGGACACGCTTCGCTGCCATTGGCAAAGCATCGATCCGACCGGACGAACAACGAATCTGACGCTGCGAGGTTTGCCGGCACGCGCAGTTGTCAGTTTGGACGGTGTCCGCGCGTATCGAGTCAGCGGCGACGGGGAGTTGACCCTTCATGTGTCAGGCGACGAGGAATTCGAACTGACGTTCGATGAACGGCTGGCTGCAGAGCCGTTTGATTTGCGATTGGTCAGCGTCTATCCGAATCCGGTCAACTCGGAGTTCAGGCTTCGAGTTGAGAGCTTTGACAGACAACTCACGACACTCGATCTGTATGACATCCAAGGCCGAATAGCGAAGACGACGGAAGTTCAGCTTGTTCCGGGACTCAATGAACTGACTGTCCCAGTAACGGGACTTACGAGCGGAGTCTATTTCGTTCGCACAGGAGACAGCGCCGCGATTAAGGTCCTGTTGATTCGTTAGGCCAGTTCGTGTGCACGCTCAACAACTCGTTTGGCGAGCTTCAGCGTGTTTTCGAAATCCGGCCAATACAATGTTGTATTGGGCGAGTGAATGTATCGGCACGGAGTTGCGATACACCCCGCGAGGATTCCAGCCCGTGACATATGAATTGAGCCAGCGTTTGTGCCGCCGTAGATCGGCATCTTGTATTGATATGGAATACCGACTTGTTTGGCACAATCGGTCATCAGGTCCACCATCCTGCGGGGGACCAGAACAGATTTGTCCGCAATTGTAATTACCGGTCCTTTGCGTTGAGCACAGGGCCGTTTTTCTTCGGGGACGCCCGGGAAATCGGATCCGATTGTGCCTTCGAATGCGATGGCGACATGCGGGTCAATGCCGAAAGCTGCGGGTCCTGCGCCACGCAAGCCGACTTCCTCACTGGTCGCAAAGTTCGCGTAAACATCCATGTCAGTCTTGATTTCACCTTCATGGAGCGCTTTCAGAAGCGAAACAACGGTCAGACAGCCGACACGATCATCAAAGGCCTTTCCAATGTACACGTCGTCCTTCAGCTTCTGGAACGGATAGGCAAGAGTGCCGGGATCACCGATGGATGCGCCAAGGACGGCGGCTTCTTCAGCGGATTCAACGCCGATATCCACAAAGTAATCTTCGGCAGGAATTCCCTTCTCTTTTTGTGCCGGAGAGAGCACGTGCGGGGGGGCCATGCCGATGACGCCATAATAGAAACGTCCGTCGCGTGACTTGAAAGTAACGCGATGGCCGGGGAACATCCGGTCATCCCAGCCACCGATAGTCGCGAACTTTATAAAGCCCCGAGCATCGATGTGGCGAACCATGATGCCAATCTCGTCCGTGTGGGCATCGAGCATTAAGCGCTTGCCGTTCCTGCCGGGGCGAAAAGCGATGAGGTTGCCAAGCGCATCGGTGCGGAGGTCGCTCACCCAAGGTTTGACAACGCGAGAAATGATGTCGCGAACTTGTTCTTCGTGATTTGAAGGGCCGAAAGCATCGGAGAGTTCGCGGAGAAGATCTACGTAGAAATTCATAAGATTTTGAGGTTATTTGCGGCGCGCCTGTGCCTGTTTCCAGCGCGCAGCGAGAATCGGGTCCGAAGAGGAGGCGAACCGTCCTTTGAGTTTTTCAAATGACTTGTCATCGAATGCAGAAGATGCCGCAACCAGGGCAGCCCCTTGAACATTCGGTGACGGGAACTCGAGGTACATCTTGATGACTGGCAGGACACTTTTGATGGACTTCTCGTTAGCTGGATCGGCTTTCCATTTGTCCACAAGAATCGGGACGGACATGAGGACTTGCTCGATGTAAGCGGGGTCACGGTTTTCGGACACTGCTTTTTGCATTGCCGGTACAACCTGCTGAGGCTGGTCAGCCAAGGCGTACAGAGCGGCACTGCGGACGGTGAACAGGGAGTCCTTCAGCGCGTCAAAAAGCTGCGGATAGCCGTCCGCTGATTTTATCTTGCCGATTGAAATGACCGATGCCAAACGCTCTCGCTCGGACTTGCTCTTGCAGAATTCCTTCAGGACAGGAAGTGAGCCGACGGCATTAATCTCGCCGAGTGTCCGCAATATAGTCGGTCTTAAGTTTGAGTAACTCTCATCGCGGAGCTTGGGTTCAAGCCAAGCCGCGGCATCCGTGGCCTTCATTTCGCCAGCGACGGTCGCGGCGGTTCTGCGCCCCTCGGGGTGTGAGCCTTCAAAGGCCGTGCGCAGATAAGTCAGCGCATCAGCCGGAAATTCCTTAAACAGCTCAACAATTGCACGGCGCTCAAGCCCATCGTTGGTGTTCAGTTTGTTTTGTCCCACCCATTCTACTGCACGCACACCAATCGCTTTGAGAGCAAGCCGGGCTTGCCTGACCTTGACCCGGTTGTCTGTAACTTCCCACAGAGACGCATCCTTAAAAAGCTCTTCGATGGACTTTAAGGTGTCCGCCGGATTCAATTCCACGATAACATCTGCTTCGCGCGGCCTGGTGCTATCGTATGAGATGTCAATCGCATATCCAAAGGCATCGCGGAACCAGAGTGATGAGTCTGCGCCATCGCCGGTGTATACGTCCTTCCCTTCCCCATCCACAAAGAGCGCGAGATTTCCAAAGCTTCTGGCAGGAGCGGTTCCGCCGTTCGATTGTGCCGGGGCGAGGTTGGAGTAGAGGTCGTTTCCCTGCACATCAATGAAAAGTGCGCCGCTGTTTGTAATGGCCATTCCTTGTCCACCCGAGGCTGTGTAATAGTCGTCGCCCGAGAGGTCATAGAGCATTCCGACCGCGAGGTCATGCGCGGCACCTTGACTGGGACCGAAGCGGGCCGTATAACGATCATCACCGCTGTTGTCCTGCAACACGCCGCATGCCAAGTGAATTCCAGATCCTTGCGCATATTGTGTGGCACTGTAGCTGTCATTTCCAGCGTCGTCGAGCAAGGCGCCAATTGAGTACCAGTAGCCGACTCCCTGTCCGTAGATTTCGGCATCATAGAAATCGTTTCCGCTGAAGTCATGGAGGATTGCATAACCACCGCCGCCGCGCGGGCGTGCGCCCGTGGCAAAACCCTGTGACAATGAACGATAGTCTTCGGGCCGCAGCGGTTCATGCTTGACCAGGCCGCCAGAGCGATAGATATCGTTTCCTTCGAGGTCGTTCAAAACAGCATAGCCGAACGTTGAGGCAAATGCTTGTCCGTAGCCAGCGCCATCGTAGAGGTCCCGACCTTGCACGTCCGTCAGGATAGCAATTCCGCAGACAGCGGCAGATTGTGTGAACCAACTCGCTGTATAGAGGTCGTCACCTGAATTGTCCCAGAGCATGGACACGCCGCAGAAAGAGGCGGACTGTGAGAAAGCACCTGCGCGATAGGTGTCATCACCGGCAAGGTCAACAAGGGCGGCCAGCCCCAAAACCGCTGACGCCTGGGACAGCCAACCGGCAGGCGCATAGAAATCATCGCCGCTGTAGTCAATGACCACAGACGTAGAACGACGAATTCCGCCCACGGCAGACGCACAACGCGCAACGTATCTATCATCCCCGCCGAGGTCAATGATAACGGCAAATTCTTCAGTATAGCGATTGGGTCCGGTGCCGCCCACGACTATTCGGCCGAGTGGCGAGTCCTGATAGAATACGACTTCGCCTTCTACACCGGTCGCGGCAGGCTGTTCGGCTGCGGCCTTGCCTTTGGACTTCTGCGGCTGAGCGGGAGGAGGAAATTCAGGAATCTTCTTACTGTAATGTGCGACGCCGCGCAGAAATGCATACCCGGCTGCTGCAAGGGCATGGCGGTTCACACGCGATAGCAGAGTCAGTACGCTGTCCGAAGTGACATTCTGAGATGTGTCGGGTTCGATTCCGAACGCACGAAAGAGAGAGCCTTTCAAGCTGTCATCGGCCGGCATATCTTCATCTTCGAACCAGAGAGGAATTGATAGCAGAAGAGCTTGCCGCTGGTCAGGTGTCAGTGAGTCGAAGGCCTGCTTGCGATAGCCTTCAGCGAGAGAGAGCGCACTCTGCAAAGGTTCCAACGGGTCGGACTGAGATGCATTGGCAAGCTGGGAGTCAATGTCCGCATATACGGCCTGCGGCACCGATACATTCAGCAACGAAGCCAAATCGGGGAACTTCACCAATTCGTCCAAATGAGTTGGAGCGAATCCAGCGGCGACATGTGCGACTTCACGGGCGGCAAGGGGTGAAGAAAGCGCGTGCCGAATTTGAGGGAGGAGAAATGTGTCATCCTCGACCCAAATTCGGTCCGACTCAAACGCATTGGGTTCCAGACCAAACCGCCTCAAAGCATCGTCAACGAGTAATACAGGTTCAGCGGCGTTCGCATTCACCAAGCTAAGCAGCGTCAAAAAGAGATAGGCATACGTAAGAGAGAATTTCATACTTTTCCCGTGGGAATGATTATCAGTGATTTGCCAGATTGCTGACGAAACATCACACTGTCTTCGATTGACTGGTTTGACAGACTGACGAATTGATCAAACTGTAGCTCGGTTTCAGGAAGCGGCCAGCGAACGCCTGAGAGTGCCACACCACGGGCGCGAGGCAGTCCAAACCACGACAGGGGTTTGTTTCGGCCCAGCTGCAGTTTGAGTGATTTTCTACCGGCAAGTGCTATGGCAACAGAGTTGCGGAACAAGAATGTCAGGTATGTGCCACTACGCGAGTGAGATCTTCCCAGAGCATACAGAAAGTGGTCAGGTCTGCTTCCGTCGCACGCAGATATGACGATATTCTTCCAATTTCGCTTCCGGCAGAAGTCGAGCGCCTTGTCCATATCAGAAGAATTCTGATCTTGAATCAAAACGACGCGGGCTCGCCGGCGGCGAGCCCACGACAAGTCTTCAGACCTTGCACTATCGAGGTCGCCGATTACGAGCGAGGGGAACACGGAAAAGTGCCGCAAATGCTGTACGCCTCCGTCAACGGCGACGACTTGCGCGGCTCTTGACACAGCAAGCATAAACGAGTTGCGGGCGGGACGCGTCCCGCCCGCAACCAGAAGTGCATCAAACTTTCGGGGGATAAGTTCCCCGATGCGATCAATTTCCCGCACGCTTACGCGTACAGCCCACGGATTTCGGACGCTACCGAGACGCGGTGAATGGCAATCACAAATGCAGCGACTCGCATCGGGCAATTGTACTGCAGGTACGTGTCGTAAACTGAATCGAAAGCCGAGTTCATGGCAACTTCCAGCTCATTGTTAATACGTTCCACCGGCCAGTAGTAGCCCATGCGGTTCTGAACCCACTCGAAGTAGCTGACGATAACGCCGCCGGCATTGCAAAGGATGTCGGGAATCACGAAAATTCCCTTCTTATTCAGAATGGCATCCGCATCCGCGTCGCACGGTCCGTTCGCGCCTTCAGAGACGTAGCGAGCCTTAATGCGACCAGCATTCTTGCCCGTTATCACGAGTTCCAGGGCGCACGGAGCAAGAATATCAACTTCCATTTCGAGCAAGTCATCCGGATTGTCGAACTTCTTCGCGAGTTTTGTGCTTTCGAAGTTCTTGAGGCCGCCATTCTTCTGCGCATATTCCATGGCTGCCGGTATGTCAATTCCGTTCATGTTGTAGAAGGCGCCATACTGGTCAGAAATACCAAGAATCTTGCACCCGTCCTTGTGGAGCAGCATTGCCGCGTTACCACCGACATTGCCGAAGCCCTGAACCGCGACGGTCTGTCCCGCCATCTTCTCGTTGTGGACAGCGATTGCGCGGCGCGTAGCGAAGAGGAGACCCATTGCCGTCGCGAGAACACGGCCGCGACTTCCGCCGATTTCAAGCGGTTTGCCTGTAACAACAGCGGGCAGGTGCTCACGCTTGTGCATGGAGTAAGTGTCCATGAACCAGCCCATGATTTGCGGCGTTGTATTGACATCGGGAGCAGGAACATCGCGGTCCGGACCGAACATTTCCTCGAGTTCGGAGAAGTAGCGGCGAGAGAGCCGTTCAAGTTCGCCGAGCGATAGTTTCTTTGGATCCACGATGATGCCGCCCTTGCCGCCGCCCATGGGGATATTGGCGACCGCACACTTGAAAGTCATCCAGAACGAGAGCGCCTTCACTTCATCGAGAGAAACATCTTGATGGTAGCGGACGCCGCCCTTTGCCGGACCACGAGCGATATTGTGTTGAACACGGTAGCCTGTAAACGTCTGGATCGTGCCGTCGTCCATCCGGACGGGCAGAGTAACTTCAACGATTTTGCGCGGCTGCTTAATCATCGCGGTCTGGCTTGCTGTGAGCTTCAACAGTTTGGCGGCAGCGTCAAACTGCTTCATTGCATTTTCAAACGCCGAATGCGGTTGAAGCCCTTCGGTACGGGGATTAAAAGCGTTCGCGGCTTTCAGTCCCTTTGCAGCACGTCCGGATGACACCATGACCGTGTTTTCTTCTCTTTTGCCAACGGGTTTTCCCTGCTTTGCAGAGGATTTCTTGGGGGATTCTTTCTTCTTCATAAGGTTTCCTGTGGTTCGATGACCGATAGGAGGTGATAACGACGGACCAGTGCCCGACCCTCGAGCACCGTTTAGTTAAGTTTGAAATATGCCAACATGCCACCAGCGCGTTCCCCGTCACGGCGGAAAGAACTCCAGCGGAGGTCGGAATAAGTATCAGGGGGCCGCGGACATAATCGCGCCGTCGCAACGCCTGCCCGCAATAGATCGATTATTATACAAGCGAAGACGTCAAGGTGTGGTTTCCCATTGTACTTGACGACCACTGAGGGTCCGAATTTAGAAATAAACATTGCGGCGACATCTTCGCCGACTTCATAGCTGCGTGTCGAGATCATCGGGCCAACCGCGACGTGCAGGTCTGACGGCTGGACTTGGAATTCACGCGTCATGGAGTTGACCGCATTCGAGGCAATGCCCAGAAGGGTGCTGCGCCAACCGGCATGGATGAGACCAATTGCCTTCCTCTTTGAGTCGTGCAGAAAGACTGGTGCGCAGTCGGCATGCGAAGTCGCCAAGACCACGTGTGGGTCATCGGTAATTTGACCATCCGCACGAGGCAGTCGAGTTGCCGGGTCAAGGAATCCTGACCCGCCATTGGTACGCGCTACCTTGACGATAGTGGATTCGTGGACTTGCTCAAGACAGACGAATTGTGCCGGATTCAATGCCAGTTTTTCTGCCCATTCAATCCTGTTTGAAGCAATTTCAGGTTGCCCAGCACGCCCCCAACTGAGCACGCCGTCCGATGTATCGGAAATTCCGCCACTTACGCCAATCCAATGGAGAGGAATCGTCCACGAAGCCAATTGCTTCTTTGTCACAGTTTGGGTATCTTCCGGCATATCACGTCCCAAGGAGACAAATATGGCCTATCAGGCACTCGATTATTACAATTTAGATGAACTACTGACCGAAGAAGAGCGACTGACGCGGGACACCGTCCGCGAATTTGTGACAGACAATTTGATGCCGGTTATCGAACACTGCAACATGGAAGGCCGCTTCCCCAAAGAGCTGGTCAAGCCAGCGGCAGACCTTGGTTTGCTTGGTGCGCCTTATCCAGAAAAATATGGCTGCGCGAATCTCGGTCCTATCGCCTATGGATTGATTAACCAGGAGCTTGAGCGTGGAGACTCGGGGATTCGGTCTTTTGTATCGGTCCAAACCAGCTTAGTCATGTATCCGATATTTGCATTTGGAAGCGAGGCGCAGAAAGACTATTGGCTTCCGAAACTTTCTTCCGGTGAGAAAATCGGATGTTTCGGACTCACTGAGCCTGACTTCGGATCAAATCCGGGCGGCATGCTGACTCGTGCCGAAGACAAAGGCAGCTATTACCTGTTGAACGGCAGCAAGGCTTGGATTACCAACGGCACGATTTCGGACGTTGCGATCGTGTGGGCAAAGCTTGACGGAGTCGTGCGCGGCTTTATCGTAGAGACTGACCGAGCAGGATTCACCGCACCTGAAATAAAGAACAAATTCTCGCTCCGAGCCAGCGTGACTTCAGATCTCATTCTGCAAGATGTGCAAGTGCCGAAAGAGAACATACTGCCGGGAGTCACCGGCCTGAAGGGTCCTCTGTCCTGCCTGACTCAAGCGAGATACGGAATCGCATGGGGCGCCACGGGCGCCGCGATGGCCGTCTTTGATGAAGTCCTTAACTATTCAAAGTCGCGTATTCAATTTGACAAGCCGATTGCCAGTTTTCAGCTGGTTCAGAACAAGCTGGCGTGGATGGCGACAGAGATAACGAAGAGCCAGTTTCTCGTTTACCGACTTGGTCAGTTGAAAGCCTCAGGCAAACTGCGGCCGCAACACGTATCCATGGCAAAGCGAAACAACGTCGGCACGGCTCTGGAGATTGCCCGCGTCGGACGTGACATTCTCGGCGCCAACGGGATTTCAAATGAATACCAGACCTTCAGACACATGGCAAATCTCGAATCGGTTAACACGTATGAGGGAACATATGACATTCATACGTTAATTATCGGCGAGGACTTAACCGGAATTCCGGCGTACGCCTAATTCGAGATTGATTCACGGTCAAGGACTTTCATCACCTCAATGGCCATGTCGAACTTGTTGAACGGCGGCATGAGATAGCATCCTTGAACCATTTCCTTCGTGTCGAGAAGAAACTTCTGGGCGATTTCTACACCAACTTTGGCCCCCTCGGTACCGGCTGACTTCATGCGGTCGCGGATACCCTGGGGGACAAACATGTCAGGGATTTCGTTATGAATGAATTCAGCGTGCTTCGACGACCTCAGGGGCATAATGCCGACGAAGATCGGGATATTAGAGAACGCACTAATCCGGTTCAGAAACTCATCGAGAGTGTGCGGGTCAAAGAGCGGCTGAGTAAAGGCGAATTGCGCACCCGCATCGAGTTTTTGCTTGAATCTATCGTATTCGAGATCGAGATTCGGCGATGTCGGATTTACGGCAACGCCTAACAAAAAGTGAGTCGGCTCATCGAGGTCGCGGCCAGTCAGGTCGCGACCTTTGTTTAGTTGTGTCACCATTCGGGACAAGCCGATGGAATCCAATTCAAACACGCCTTTGGCGAACGGGTAGTCACCAACGCTTGTCGGATCGCCGGTCACAGCGAGTATGTTCAACACACCGAGAGTGTGTGCTCCCAGCAACTCGGACTGAAGGCCTATCGCGTTCCGGTCGCGGCAGGAGACATGAAGCAGCACATCCACACCGGCATCACGGCGAATCAGGTGCGCCATGGAAACGGCACTCATTCTTGCGCGTGCGAGAGGCGAATCAGCAACATTGATGAGGTCAACTCCCGCCGCTTTCAGCCGCTGTGCATGCCTGATAAAGGGGCCGGGGTCATAGCTTCGAGGAGGATCGATTTCAACCGAAATTTGAAACGTTTTACCGAGGTTCGCTCGAAACTCAGAAAACGGCAGTCCGCGGTGCGGCCCCTCCACCTTTCCGTCTTCATCGATATCAGCCCCGACGACAAACGGAGTTTTTCCCGGTTGACGTCCTTTCACAGCATCCGCAACGGCCTTGATGTGCTCCGGAGTAGTACCACAGCATCCTCCAATCAGTGCGACGCCTGCATCGGCGAACTTCACCGCGTACTCGGCGAAGTACTGCGGAGACGCAAGATATATGAAACGACCGCCGACAACACGGGCGTTTCCTGCGTTGGGCTGCGCACAAAGCGGAACCGTCGATCCGGACATGCGTTCGAGCACTTCGAGCATTGCTTGCGGCCCGACCGAACAGTTGGCCCCGACGACATCCGCGCCGTACTCAATCAGCGCGCGAACCACTTGCGCAGGCTTGTCACCAACGAGAGTTTTTCCGTCTTCCGTGAATGTCATCGTTGCGACAACGGGCAAATCGGAAAGTTCTCTCACGGCCGCAATGGCCTCGCGCATTTCGAGAAGGTTTGAAATCGTCTCGATGATGAAAAGATCAATACCGCCTTCAAGCAATCCTTCGACCTGCTCTTTGAAAGCAGATCTCGCTTGAGCGAGGGTTATGGGGCCGATGGGCTCCAAGACTCTGTCCAGCGGACCGATGGATCCTGCTACGTAAACGGAGTCGCCTGCCGCGCGGCGAGCATGCTCAGCTCCCAGCCTGTTCAGGAGTTTGGTTTTCTCGGCGAAACCGTGGTCGAGCAGGCGAAACGGATTGGCGCCAAAGGTATTTGTTTCGATTATCTGGGCGCCGGCAGCAATGTAGCTGCGATGCAGATCTTCGACTATTCGGGGATGAGTTTCATTCAGCTCGTCGAAACAGGTGCGATGAGAAAACCCTTGAGAATAGAGAGCGGTGCCGATGGCACCATCCACTATCATAACTTCCGATCGCAGACGATCCAGCACTTCCTGACTTCGACGTTGACTCAATCCTTGTCACCCTTAAACCAGCTTAAAAACTCTATCGAAAAAAACTTCTGTGAACACGAGTGTCAGACTACCATCCACCGCAACAATTGACTCGAAGCTCAGCGCAGCGTCAGGCCGCTGATTCCGGGCGCTCCTTTTCTTGAGATGCAAACATTATGGATACCGTCACTGCCGCAAGCGCGGCTCCTGCGAACGGACCAACCCAGTATACCCAGGCATTCATGTAATCACTTCCAAGTACTGCAGGTCCGAACCACCGCGCGGGATTCTGTGCAGCACCGCTCACCGGAGCGCCCATGAAGATGCCCATTGCGTAGGTCAGGCCAAGTGGTAAACCGACTCCGCCTGGACTGCGCGATTTAGATGCAGCGGCCAATGCGACAAGCACGAGAAAGAACGTAAGCACGGTTTCCGTTATCGCGGCCATTCCGGCAGTCGAGCTTTCACCGACGACAGGAATTCCGAAGTTGACAGATTCGAGCGCGAGAGGCGAATTTGCGGACATCATTAGTGATGAAGCAGCAACGGCACCGAGACATTGCGCCACAACATATCCGGCAAACTCAAACAACTTCATCTGACCCGATATCAAGAACCCAAAGCTAACAGCGGGGTTTAGATGTCCGCCACTCACTGGATGTGTAATTGTCGTCATAGCGGCAATCGCAAACCCGAAGGCTAACGCGATACCTGTAAGGCCGACGGCACCGTTCGTCAGGTGGTCGGAGACTATTGCGCCAACTCCGACAAAGACCACAGCGAAAGTTCCAACAAACTCAGCGAGAAGAGTTTTGTACTTCAAGAGGGTTCACCGGAGAATTCTGCAAGAGAGCCACGCTTGTCAATCACAATCCTGCCCTTGTCATCATACCTGACGGTCATCGCCTCGACATAGGGGTCATGTTCAAGTATGATAGTCCACGAACCACGGGCCGCCTTGTCCAGCCAGATTTGCTTGTCATTCAACGTTGTCAACGGGAATAGGTCATAACCCATGATGTACGCCTGTGGAACATGTGCGGCCATCGGAATCAAGTCCGAGGGAAAGAATACAGTGTTCCTTCCGTCAGTGATGCGAATCATCTGGAGCGCCGGAGTGTGTCCGGAAGTCGTGTCCAGAAAAAGCCCCGGAAACAGCTCAATATCGTTGTCAAGAAACTCAAGCAAGCCAGCTTCCCGCACAGGTTCATAGTTGGCGTCGATGTAACTTGCGCGATCACGGGGATTGCGAGTCAGACCATGCTGATACTGCACGCTCTGAACATAGTGACGCGCATTCGGAAACAGTGGCAGCGCAACACCGTCCTTGATAAAAGTTGACCCTCCAGCGTGGTCAAAATGCAGATGCGTATAAATCACGTGAGTGACTTGGGATGGCGACACTCCGTGAATCGAAAGCGCATCCACCAGGCTTCCGTGCGGAAACGTTATGTCAAAGATGTCTCTGAATTTTGCATCGTCCTTATCTCCGATGCCCGCATCAACAAGAACAACCCTTCCCATAGCTTTTATAAGCAACGCACGGCAGGTCATCTCAATCCGATTGCGTGAATCCGCAGGACACTGCTTCTCCCACAGCGGCTTAGGAACAACGCCGAACATTGCACCGCCGTCAAGTCGAAAGTCCCCGACGCGCAGCGGAATAATTTCGTAACCTGCTAACTTCATAATGATTTGAATTCAGGCCAAGGGTCGCCATTCCAAATTCTTCGAGGCGCGTCCAAGACCAATTGTTCCGCGACTGCGGAACCTACGATTGCGGACGCTTCCTGGCGTGCCGCGGCGAGGCAGAAGTTCTGCTTGTCATCGTCATGGGCGTCGCTTGTCAACACCTCAATGTGACCAGTCGCAAGCAACTCGCGAGCCTGCCGTTTCATCGGTAATCCGAACTGACCGGTCAAGGAGCCCGCATCCATCGTCAGTATGCAACCGATTTTTCTGAGCTCTGTCAGCTGTTCAGTGCTGCGGCATGCGAGAGGATAGCGCTCGTGGTGTGCAATGACCGGAGTGAATCCCCATCTGACGACTGACTTAGCAACATTTGCAATGATATCGTATGGAGTCTGTCTGGGGAATTCGATCAGAGTATACTTCCCTTTTCCGTTCAGGGTCGCAAATGGCTGCTTCAGGACCTCCAGCATATTCACACCAAACATGATTTCGGATCCTAAACCAAGCTCAACGGGCAAGTGTGACTTTGCTACTTCGCTGGTCAGCTCGTCCATTCTTGCCTGGAAAAGTGCGTTTGCCTGAGCATTCGATCGGTCGTTGGCATGCGGAGTACAAAGAACGTGGGTGATACCTTGACGAATCGCAGTCTCCAACATGCGAATGGACTGCCGCAGGCCCTTTGCTCCGTCGTCCACCTGCGGAAGCACATGGTTGTGAATATCGTACACGAGCTCTTACAAGTCCGTGTATTCTGGACCTCCGCCACCTTCCGGCGGTACCCATGTGATGATTTTGTACGGGTCCATGATGTCGCAGGTCTTGCAATGAACACAGTTGGAGGCGTTTATCTGCAATTTTACTCCTCCGCGCTCTTCGTCCGGAACCATTTCATACACGTTTGCCGGGCAGAAGAATTGGCAGGGATTCCCATACTCCTCACGACACCTGGTTCGGCAGATTTCCGTGTCCGCAACATGAAGGTGAACAGGTTGATCCTCTTCATGCAGAGTCTTGCTCAGGTAAACATCCGAAAGCTTGTCAAATGTCAGTACTCTGTCAAACTCCTTGGCGCGCAAGGCTAACACCTCGTCACGGTTCTTCAGGCCAAGTTCCTTGACCTTTTTCATGTGGGTGTGTGTCTCAGGCGAGAGCATTTTCGCCTTAAGTCCGCGACCGCCCGTGAAGAACTGAGCGCCGGCATGCACCATTCCAGTCAGCACCCCTGATTCAAAAGATTGATGGAAGTTGCGCACCTTCCAGAGCTCGTCTTTAATCCAACTCGCGTCAACCGCTTCCTTGTAGGTCTTCAGGACCGAGGCTGAGGTGTCGTCATTTTTCAAAGCGTGAAAGATGGTCCCGGCGGCCAGCATCCCCGATTTCATGGCGAGGTGAATTCCCTTCAACCTTTGAGCATTCAGAAACGCAGCGCTGTCGCCTGCGAGAAGCAGCCCGTCGGCGAACAGTTTGGGCATAGAAAACCAACCGCCCTCGGGAATCGTCTTTGCGCCGTAGCCCAAGAGTTTGCCGCCGCGCAGCATCTCTTTAATCCAAGGATGTTCTTTGAATTTCTGGAAATTGTAATGGGGATCTGTATACGGATTCTGATAGCCGAGATCCGTGACCAATCCTATCGAGATAAGATTTTCCCGCATCGAATAGATCCAACTGCCGCCGAAGAGATCGCCGAGCGGATAGCCAAGCGTATGATACACGATGCCGCGAGTTGACAACGACTTCGGCAGCTCCCAAATCTCCTTGACACCAAGCACGTAGGTTTGGGGCATTTCTCCATGGAGATTCAGGCGATTGCATACTTCCTTGGTAAGAGAGCCGCGCGTTCCTTCCGTCAAGACGGTCACCCTAGCTTCGATATTTGCGCCGGGTTCAAAAGAACGCTTTTGTTC
Source organism: bacterium (assembly GCA_013360195.1). NCBI lineage: Bacteria > bacterium. Next base: position 166,371 of record JABWCQ010000004.1, on the reverse strand, counting down.
GCCTTGCTTGTTCAGCCCCTTGTCACCGGTTTGTACGCCGACGACTCTTGTTCGGTCGTACAACATCTGCTGTCCGGGGGTCTCCGTCGCAATCAGGATTTCTTCTGATTCGCATTGCTCAGCAAGCCATTTCACGACGCGATTAATTGAGACAATCGGAAAACCATGATTATTCAGCGGAGGCGGAGTCCACGGGGCTTTGATCTTGCCGGTCTGAGTCAGATAGTAAACTGCTTCTTCTTCAACGAAACGCTCTACAGGAAAGCCACGCTCCCGCCAGTCGGGAAACAACTCCTGAATTGCTCGCGGGTCCATGACTGCGCCACTTAAGTTGTGTGCGCCAACTTCGCGAGACTTCTCAATGACCATGATTTCGACGTCGCCGGGACCGCCGCCTGAGGCGTTAGCGCGCTTTATCAACTGTTTCAAGTGATAAGCACACGACAGTCCGGCGGGACCTGCGCCGACAATCAAGACATCAACTGGAAGGGTTTCGCGAGTCATGGGGGTCAGATTTGCATTGCTAATTCAATCAATGTTTTCGTCGAGTTTCCGCTGGCAGTCATTTTTGGCGACAGCGACGTCGGGTATGCAGGGAAGGAGGTCGGAGCAATATCGAGGTGCGCCCAGGGAGTCTTGCCGACAAACTCCTTGAGGAACGCGGCCGCGAGCGAGGCCCCGCCCCAGCGATGTCCGGCGCTGTTCTTAAGCATCGCTGTGTCGCCTTTCATTTCATCAAGATACTCATCATAGAGCGGCATCGGCCACAAACGCTCAAAAGAACGCTCTGCAGCCTGCAAAACCTTTTGTTTTACCCGCTCGTCATTGGAGAACACGGCATCAGCGTGGTGTCCAAGCGCAACTTTGGCTGCACCTGTCAAAGTGGCGATATCCACCATCATATCTGGTTTGTATTTGTCTGCGATGTACGCGAGCGTATCCGCAAGCACCAAGCGGCCTTCGGCGTCCGTGTTGCCGATTTCGACGGTCTTGCCGTTGTAGGCCGTGTATATGTCTGAAGGACGATAGGCGTTACCGCTTATCGCGTTTTCACAAGTTCCAATGACTCCGAGAACGCGCTGCCTGGGTTTGAGGCGTGCAATACCGTGCATGGCCGCAAGCACCGAGGCTGCACCGCACATGTCGGATTTCATCTCCTCCATCATCGTGACTTTGATGTTCAGACCTCCGGAGTCGAAGACGAGGCCTTTGCCAACGAGAGCGAGTGATTTTTTTGCACCGCGCGGGTGATAGTCCATAATGATGACTCGAGGAGGCATTGTGCTCGCCTGGCCTACGGCAAGAATCAGATTCATGCCAAGACGCTTCAACTGCTCGCGCTCGAGGACAGTTACTTTGATACCGAAGCGAGTGAGTTTTTTTGCTTCCGATTTCAGGTAGTCCGTCGTCACGACGTTTGCCGGATGCGTTCCATACTCGCGTGCAAGCAACTGAGATTCGGCCAGTATTTGCGCAGCCGGAATAATCTTTTCGGCCGCATTCTTGCGGGACTGTGAATTGAAGTAAAGGCTTACGGTCAGGAGAGTATCCGTTGACCTGCTCTTCCTGGGCTTGTAGTGGTCGAAACTCCAGTTGCCAAGAATAATGCCATCAACAAGCGCCCGCGCAGTTGGGACGGCATCAAGGTCGTCATCGTACGCGGCAGTGCTGAATACAGCCAGCGATTTTACTCCACATGCTTTTGCAGCACGACTCACAGAACCGGCCGCCAGTCGCAGCCGATGCCAAGAGAATCCGGCCCGGGAACCCAGCCCTTGAAGAATCAAGAAAGGTGACTGACCGTTTTCTCCGTGGTGAACAAAGGTGTCCTTGTGCTTGCCTTCAAATCGAGCGGAGGCCAACAGGTGGATGATCAGGTTCGAAGTGCGCCGGTCGAGTCCGGCGAGCTTGGGCGATTTCAGTTCATCGTCAAAGAGACAGACTGCAATAGCGTCAGGCGATGCCTTCAGCGCGCCGGTTAGAGCTGAGAATTTCATTTTGGGCGCTCACTCTTATGTGAGATCAATTTCGTCACGCGATTTCTTCCATCCACCAAGACAACCTTGCAGCGATGTTTCGGCAGTTCTTCGTCAGAAATCTGGACGTAGGAGGCAATAATCACTTTGTCTCCGGCCTGACCAAGTCTTGCGGCTGCGCCATTCAATCCAATTTTGCCGGAACCGCGTTTCGCCGGTATCGCGTACGTATCGAGACGATTGCCATTGTTGATATTGTAGATGTGCACGCGTTCATACACAGCGATGCCTGCCGCGTCAAGCAAATCCCGATCGACGGCGCAGCTGCCTTCGTAATCGAGGCGAGTTTCCGTGAGAGTGGCGGAGTGAATCTTACCGCCCAGCATTTCGCGCAACATTTTGCTATCCTTGTTGACCTAAAACACGCAGACAAGCTGCGCGATACTCCTCAAGCAACCGACCGACCATTTCGGATACAGCCGGAATATCCCTGATCAATCCGGCACATGAGCCTGCTTCGAACTGACCTTCCTCCCAATTGCCCTCAAAGATTCCCATGCGTTCGCGTTTGGCGGCAAGCAACGTTCGAGTTTCCTCCTCAGTTGCTCCACGCTGTTCATACTCCACGCATTTGAGTGAGAAAGGCGACTTAATCATCCGTGTCGGTCCGACTTTTCGAAGCGAGAGCACAGTATCGGCTTCGCCAGCGTCTACGACCGCCTGCTTATAACGGTCATGCGATGATGACTCCATGGTGGCAGCGAAACGAGTCCCGATTTGAATGCCATCCGCTCCCAGCGCGAGCGCTGCGAGCATGCCGCGTCCGTCTGCTATTCCTCCAGCGGCAATAACAGGAATTTTCACAGCATCACGGACTTGCGGAATCAAGACAAAAGTGGTGATCTCGTCAATGCCGTTGTGTCCTCCAGCTTCCGTGCCTTCACAGACGACAATGTCAACGCCTCGTTCCTCGCACTTCTTCGCAAGTCGGGCAGTCGGCACGACGTGTGCAACGATGATTCCCGCAGATTTCAATGTTTCCGTGAAAAGAGACGGATTCCCTGCGGAAGTGAAGACGATCTTGACTTGCTCTTCGATGCAGACTTGCACAAGCGCCTGGGCATCACCTCTCATTAACGGGATGTTCACCGCGAACGGTGTTTTATCCTCAAGTGCATTTCGGCAGTCGGTGATATGCTCACGAAGCAAATCGGGTTTCATGGAGCCTGAACCAATCATTCCCAGACATCCCGACTTAGCAGCCGCGGCGCAAAGTTTCCAGCCCGACGTCCATACCATTCCTGCTTGAACAATCGGATACCTGACTCCAAAGAGAGTCTGCAATTTAGTCGACGGCCAGCGTAGTTCCTGACCCATTACTCAATTCCCGCCATAAGCACAAGCCGCACGGAACTGCTCCCGTACGGCTCGCCAAAGTTCCAGTTTATGAAGCGCGACACGCTTAGTGATGTTTTGCCTGTGCCAATAGATCTACGCGTGTGACTACCACCCCATCGAGTTCGCCGCGGAATTGTGAATGTGTTGTCAATGCCGAATCCTTGAGCAAATAGTCCCTGTCCAGATAAAACTCCGCACGACTATAACCGCCGAGATCTATGTAACCGGAATCCATGCGGATTGCGTCTTCCGGACAAGCTTCAACACAGAGCCCGCAGAAGCAGCAACGGAGCAAGTCGATTTCGAACGCTACCGGGTACTTTTCGATTCTGCCATCAAGCGCCTCGCCAGCGGTGATATAGATGCATTTGTCCGGGCAGGCGGTTTCGCACATCATACAGGCAACACAGCGAGGCGCTCCGTCCGGGCGCAACATCAGGCGATGCCGACCGCGCCAGCGAGGCGCAATCGGCCTGCGCTCTTCCGGATACTGGAATGTTACAAGCGGCCGCTTCACTTTTAGCCCGACGGCACGGCCTATGAAGCGCCCAAAGTTCTGGAAGAAGTGTTTTGACGTGATGAACATGCCGCGCCACAACTCCGGGTAGTACGTGTTTTGCCACGCACTCAATTTGACCTCACGGACTTGACGGACGGTAATCATATTACTTATTCAACCACAAGATTACTAGACCGGTAACAGCAATGTTAACGAGTGCGATCGGCATCATCTCTTTCCAAGATACGCGCATCAACTGATCATAGCGGAAACGCGGGAATGTCCAGCGAATCTGCATCTGAAGCCACATGAGAATGGCCAGCTTTGCACCAAAGGCAAGCATTCTGAGGATGACCACCGTCCATTCCCCCAGAGGGATGTACATTCCCCATGGGAAATGGAAGCCGGCCTGTCCAGCCTTTTCCACAGCATCAAATAGAAATGGAACATGGTAACCACCGAAGAACACGGCAGTCATGACACCCGCAAGGACAACGATTTCGGCAAACTCGCCGAGGAAGAACATCCCCCAGCGCATGCCGGAGTATTCCGTGGCAAAGCCGATAATTTCGGATTCACCTTCAGGCATGTCAAAGGGCGCTCGCTTGGTTTCGGCCATCGCGGCCGGAAGGAAGAGCAAAAAGGCGACAGGCTGAACAACAAGTCCCCATGTCGGAATCCAACCCCAAAGATATTGATTCTGCGCATTGACCATTGCCCCTGGCTCCATTGTACCAAAGGCAAGGATAGGACCAATCAATGACAATCCCAGAATAATCTCATATGAGATCATTTGAGCAGAAGCACGCATACCGCCGAGCAATGCATACTTGCTGTTTGAGGCCCAACCCGCCAACATGGCGCCATACACCGCGATCGACCCAAACGCAAGAATGTAAAGGATACCGATGTCAATATCCAAGATTTGCAACTTGAACTCACGGCCGAACATTTCGACGGGCGGACCGAAGGGAATCACGGCCATCGTCAGAAAGACCGGTCCCATGGCGAATATCGGTGCAAGAAAGTGCACAACTCGCAGACCTCGCGGCGGAACAAAGTCCTCTTTGAAAATCAGTTTTACAGCGTCAGCAAGCGAGTTTACGAGTCCGAGCAGTCTAATACCAAGTATAGATGCCCGATTGGCACCAATGCGGTCGGAGATGAGGGCACTCTGCTTGCGTTCGACCCACGTCAAGATGCCCGCACCGTTCAGAATGTTGACCAGCACGAAGGCAATTTTGCCGATGATAATACCCAGGTCTACAAGCATTGTGTCAGTAGGCTGTTAACGGAGTTGAAGTTTGAATACGCTTGTACGTCGGCTCCGGCGTGCCGTTAAGCATTCTTCCACCTGAACCGACAGACTCCCAATTGATTCCCTTGAAACTCTCAAAGTGCATGCCAATCGCATTAAACACGTCGCGAACGTCGGAAAAGTTCAATTCCACACCGGCGATTTCCCCGAACTTTTTCCAGACTTCCCATTCCGGAATTGCCAATCCGGCGGGATCGAAAGGTCTTGCAGTCTTCTGAACTCTACCTTGAAAGTTAGTGTAGGTCGCTTCGCGTTCCGCCCACATAGCTATGGGAACAACGTCATCCGCAACTTCAGTCAAACCGTTTTCGTGCGACGACAGATAAGCGATGTAACCTGTATTCCTTCTCAACTTGGCAAAGTCTTTTTCGGACATCGCCGTTGAAAGGTCATGACGGACGACAATAACTACTTCAAATTCTCCTTCGATCGCCGCCGCAATCAGGTCATCACCGCCCTGTCCTTCGCCGCCCCACGGTTTAACTTGAAGTTCGAGTGCGCCCCGACGATTGGGTGCCAAATCGGATTTCTTGAGGAGTTCATCCTCCTTGCCTTTGGCTTCGAATCCGAACGTTACATCGATGTTCTGGACTTTTAGTTTATCGATGAAAAGACGATTCAGGAGGAACAGATCTTCATTTGAGGAAGACGCCGAAGCAATAACGGCCACTGAGCCGGGACCTTGTTTCTCGATTGCGCTTTCAACACGCGCTGCGATTTTAGTGATGACTTCGTCCACAGAAAGCGCGTGCCCGTTCGACTGAGACTTTGTCTTTGGCGACAGCAACCGGTTCGCTTCATCCACGCTATGATAACCGTAGCGCCCTTGGTCGCACATCCACCACTCATTCACCAATCTGTTATAACGCGGCTTAAGTCGTTGAATTCGACGCTGCGGGTCCTTATACCGGCGGTCAGTTTCCCAGTCGACAAAGATATTGCATCCCCGCGAGCAGCCCGTGCAGATCGAGGCAGTTCGTTTCATGTACCAAACGCGTCGTTTGAACCTGAAGTCCTTGTCGGTCAAGGCGCCAACCGGGCAAACGTCCACTACATTGCCGGCATAGTCATTATCGAGGATTTTACCGGGAACATTCAAGAGTTCGGCATCCCTGCCATGGCCGAAAACGCCCAGTTCGCCGGTGCCAGTTATTTCTCGGCAGAAGCGAACACACCTCGTACAGAGCACACACCGTTCGCTGTCAAGCACGATGTTCGGCCCGACATCCATAACCTTGTGCTTGTGCTTCTTTTCCGCGAGGGGCATGCGGCTGTCATGAAGCCCGTGCTCCATGTAGTAATTCTGCAAATCGCACTCACCCGCATCGTCGCATATCGGGCAATCAAGCGGATGGTGCTGCAAATAGAACTCAAGAACGGACTGTCGCAGCTTGTGCACGACTTCGCTCCTGGTCGTTATCTTCATCCCGTCCGCGGCTTTGGTGTTGCAGGCAATTGCAATGCTCTTGCGCCCGCTGATCTCTACTTCTACCTGACACATACGACAAGAGCCTACCACGGTCAATCCGGCGTGGTAGCAATAGTGCGGAATCTCCACGTTGAGAAGCCGTGCAGCTTCTATCAGGTTCATTCCTGCCGGCGTTTCTACCGGCTTGCCGTCTATTTCAAGTAAAGGCACTTTGAATCAAGAATTAGTTTTTGCAGGCCGCTTCAAATTCGTGACGGAACTTCACGAGATAACTCTTGGTAGGCCAGGCAACCGCCGCGCCTAACGCGCAGATGGTTTTTCCGTCGATGTTGTCCGCCAATTCCCACATATCGTCGATGTCGCGTTTGCGAGCCGATCCATCCAAAAATCGCTTTGAGAGTCTCAGCAGCCAATCTGTTCCTTCGCGACAAGGCGTGCACTGACCGCAGCTTTCGTGTGCGTAGAAGCGCACCATCCAGTGCATCAATTTCGGAATGGAGACGGTTTCGTCTATCACCATGACCGCCGCCGATCCCAGCATCGAGCCGCGGGCGGCAACAGACTCGAAATCGAGCGGGAGATTTTCGCATTCTTCCGCAGTCAGAATGTGTGACGACGAACCACCGGGAATGACTGCCTTCAGTTTTCGCCCGTTCGGAATACCGCCGCCGTACTCATTGACCAAATCCATTAGCGGAGTACCCATTGGCAATTCATAAACGCCAGGTCTGCTAATATTTCCCGACAACGAATACAAGGCGGTGCCGCCATTCTTCGGCGAACCAAGTCCTGCGAATTTTTCAGCGCCAATCTCGAGAATTCGCGGCACAAAGGCCAGAGTCTCGACATTGTTCACAATGGTCGGTTGTCCCCATAATCCGATTGCCGCGGGATAAAACGGCGGCTTAAGTCGCGGCCAGCCTTTCTTTCCTTCAAGTGATTCAATCAGGCCGGTTTCCTCACCGCAAATGTACGCACCGGCTCCGTTGTGCATGTGGATTGAGCAGGACCATCCGCTATTGAGAATATTCTTTCCCGCAAAACCCTTTGCATAAGCCTGCTGGACAGCCTCGGCGACGACCCGCGTTGGATAGAAATACTCTCCCCGGATGTAAATATAAATCCGTTCGGCTTGCACCGCATACGCGCAAATCAGCGCGCCTTCGATTAAGAGATGCGGATCGCGTTCGAAAATGAGGCGATCCTTGCAGGTTCCCGGTTCGGATTCATCACCGTTAACGGTCACGTAACGCGGGAATTTGTCCTTAGGAATGAAGCCCCATTTCGTGCCCGCAGAAAATCCAGCTCCGCCATGACCGCGAAGACCGGATGCCTTCACGATTTCTGTCACTTCCTCCGGCTTCATCTTGACGGCGCGTTTCAACTGCTCGTAGGCACCGTGTTTCAATGCGACTTCAAGATTCGTCAGATTCTCAACATCGAAATTTCGCGACAGCAGGCGAGTTGACCCGTTTCCAATCATTTCGACTTCTCCCCTGCCACGTTCCCGAGCAGCGGCGTGGGATGATCCGGTTTCGGAGGATTGCCTGAACGCAAGCCTTCAATCACCTGTTCCACCCGCTCCGGAGTCAACCGGAAATACTGGTCTTCGTTGACGAGCATCATGGGTCCCCACGAGCAGCCACCGAGACACTCCACGCACTTCAGGGTGAACATGCCGTCCGAGGTCGTTTCACCCGGATGAATTCCGAGTTTCTTTTCAATCTGGTGCTGCAGTTGCTCGCCGCCCATCAAGCAACAAGAAATATTCTGACAGAATTGAATGATGTACTTGCCGGCGGGCTCGGCGCGCATCATCGAATAGAAGGTGATGACCTCGCGAACACGAACCTGCGTGACTCCAAGTGTATCCGCCACCCATTTCTCAGATTCGGGCGTAATCCATCCCAATTCGCGCTGCACTTCAAACAACAGCGGAATCAGAGCGGAGGCCCGCTTGTCTTCGGGATAGCGGAAGATTATCTCTTCGGCCTTCTTTTGCAAAGTCTCCGAAATCGGCATGTGCTTTATCTGTCCAACTCGCCGCCTATCATATTGACCGAACCGAATGTCGGTACAATATCGGCAATCATATAATTGTTAATAATCTCAGTCAGTCCCGCAACCATCGGGAAACATGGAGGCCGGCAACGCACTCGCCATGCGCGGTCATTGCATCCGTCCCTGGAATGCTCATCGGGGTGACTCACTATATAGTAACCCAACTCACCGTTGCCGCCTTCGACGGGGAAATACACCTCGCCTTCCGGGACTCGTATACCATGTCCGTACATGATCAGCTTGAAGTGATTCATCAAGCCTTCGATGTTGCCATAAGTGTCCTTCTTGTCCGGAAGAACGATGCGCTTGTTTTCGCAGTTTATTGGACCACCGGGAATCTTGGCCACGCACTGTTCAATAATCCTACAGCTCTGCTCCATCTCGGCCATGCGCACAAGATAGCGATCAAGATTGTCGCCCTTGCGTCCGACCGGCACTTCCCAATCCAACTGATCGTAAACCAGGTACGGAAAGTCCTTGCGCACATCGTAGGCAACACCGCTGCCGCGCAGACATGGTCCCGTCCAGCCCCAAGCAATTGCACGGTCAGCTGGCATGACGCCGACATTCTCCATTCTTTCGATAAAGATGCGATTGTTGGTCAAGAGAATATCGCACTCGCGGAGAATTTCCCGAATCTCTTTGACGACCCAGAGGCATTTGTCAAGCCATCCTTCTGGCAAGTCGTAAGGCATGCCGCCTACACGGGACGCCATTGTGGTCACGCGGGCACCGCAATACTCTTCAATAAGTTCCCACAGATACTCACGTCCCTTGATCATATAGAGGAACACGGTGAATCCACCCAGTTCCATTGCAGACGCGCCAACACAGGTCAGGTGGTCGCCGATGCGCGAAATTTCGGAAAGCAAGGTGCGAATATATTGACCGCGCGGCGGCAGCTCCACTCCCAGCAACTTTTCAACGGCCATGCAATAGCCGATGTTGTTGATTGCCGCGGATACGTAATTCAAGCGGTCAGTGTAAATAATCGCCTGATTCCACGTACTTTCTTCGCAAGACTTTTCAAAGGCGCGATGCAGATATCCGATTTCCACATCAGACTCGATAATCAACTCGCCTTCAAGCTTTGTCTGAATCCGGATAATCCCGTGCATGGCCGGATGCGCAGGACCGATATTCAGCAGCATCTCTTTCTGCTGAAACTCAGGCTCGTTTATAGGAACGGCCGTCTCAAGAGTTGGTAGTGTTTCGGTATGCGGCATGAACGCGATTAATTCTGTGGACCAATCAACGGCTGGCGTTTGGTCTTCGGATAGTCCTTGCGAAGAGGATGACCTTGAAACTCTTCATAGAGAAGAAGCCGCTTCATGTTGGAATGACCTTCAAACTTGATCCCGAACATGTCCCAGACTTCGCGTTCAAGCCAGTCAGCGATGGGATAAAGCTGAACTATGCTGGCAATATGGGGGTGAGATTCTTCGAGCTGCACCTTGACCCGCAAGCGAGCATGGCCGTCCACGTTTAACAGGTGATAGACAACTTCAAAGCGCGGGCGGCGCGGATGATAATCCACGGCAGTCAGGTCCACGAGCATATCGTAGCCGAAGGAGTCGCGCAGCAGTGTAATGATTTCGACTATCTGCTTGCTCTCGACGATCAACGTGCGGTCACCAAATCGGTCGTGCCAGTCGAGCACGGCGGTCGGGTGAGTTTTTTCAATCGCAATATGTTCGGGGAATTTACTCATTTCCACTCGTGCTTCTGATTCTGAATCAGGTCCTGCAGTTTGAGCAAGCCGTCGAGCACGGCTTCGGGACGTGGCGGGCAGCCGGCGATGTACACGTCCACCGGCACAATCGTGTCAATCCCTTGCACAGTGGCATAGTTGTCATACGGCCCGCCACAGCTCGCGCAAGCACCAAAACTCACCACCCACTTGGGGTCAGCTGTCTGATCATACACAGTGCGAAGGATCGGCGCAATCTTGTGACTGATGGTCCCGACGACCCAAATGACATCCGCCTGACGAGGCGAGAAGCGAGGAAATGCTGCGCCGAATCGGTCAATGTCGTAATGCGAACAGGCAGTGGACATGAATTCCATGCCGCAGCACGCCGTCACGAACGGATATTGGAATAGCGAATACTTTCGCGCCCAACCCAGCAATTTGTCGAACTTCGTTGTCATCACGTTTCCAGACAACGAACGCGACATATCCATCATGGGGCTTTGAATCAGTTCGCTCATCCTATTTCCACTCCAGCACGCGCTTTTTCACTGCATAGTAGAGGCCGACACCGAGAATGGCCAAGAATACATTCATTGAGATAAAGGCCACCATACCATTCTCCCTGAAGCTGACCGCCCAGGGATACAAAAAGGCCACCTCGATGTCGAAAACGACAAATAAGATGGCCACGAGGTAGTACTTAATGGGGAACGGTTGGGTGGCATCGGTCTTGGAAAGCCAGCCCGATTCAAAAGGCGCATTCTTAGTTTCGTTCGGACGTTTCGGTCCGAAAGCCACAGTCAGCCACACGAACAGCCCAACGACCGCCGCGACAGCGGCAAGTAAAACTAAGAAAACTACAAGGTTATTATTATGGAGGGCGTCCGGCATTGACAGTGCGGGAGGTGGCCGATGCTTGCTACGATTTTCACGAAGTTTGCCGAGATTACGTCAATCAGCCATTTAGTCCAATCAAAATAATCTAAAACTCTTAATTTCAGATACTTACAAAAAGTATCGGAAATCGTTTATCCTGTCTAATCGTGTGGTAAACTACGGAAAACTTTTGGCTTTGTCAACCGGATTTTTTGTGACCGAAGTAACGGGGTCTACTTAGTTCGCTCTAACACCAAGAGTCTGTTCTTGGGTGAGACAAGTTCTTCAAAGGATTTGCGAATTGTCGCATACTCGTCTACGGGAACGATGTCACTTTTGTAGCGGATACGTTGAGTCCATTCAATTCTGTCTTCGAGCTTTTTGGGGACCAGACCGAGTTCAAGATACGGATTGTCCACTAGAACTGCTGATGGCAGGTAGGAAACGGAATAACCTTTCGGTAGAGTCATTACGACAGTGGTTTCAGTTAGTCCTTCAATCGGAAGTTCCACTGGATAGGTGACCTCCGGCAGCGACGGATAGAATCCTGACACGGTGAATGTAAACGGAGTTACCGGCAAGTCTACGAGCATTAGGTCACCTTGCTTGACAGCAAATCCTTCACATGAGAAGTCCAAGCTCACGTGGATGGGCTGCGTGAGTAGGCCGGGGTCGGAAATGTCAGTTTGGATGACTTCACATCCCTGTCCAATGCGTGAGGCGGCGTGCTGAAAGTAGATTTCTTTCTCAAGCTGCTTCTGGTCACTAAACGTACTGCGGGCGATATTGGCGTAGTCGGCCACAGCTTCGGCATCCGCCCTGCCGTTCAGCGTACCGGTGGTATCCAGTGTAACTGACATCCTTGTACTTGCCCGCCGTTCGATATGTACCAGCTCTTTCGCCGGTTCAATGATAGGAGCCCCATGAATCAACTGACAAGACATACCTTGAGTCCGGTTGTAGCCGATTTCGTAGGGTGCCGAGAAACGGGGAATCGGGTCAAAGAATACTGTATCTTCCTGAAACGGAACAGCGAGGATCATATGATTAAACTGATCGAGAACCGGAAGTGAACTGAATGGTGCGTTGCTCGATTGCATCAGCACGGGATATGACTCGATACCGTATTGGCCGAGTAGTGCCGACAACAACGTCAATTTGTCGCGCACGTCTCCGTAGCGATTTGCCCAGACTTTATCCGCGTCACTTGGCTGATACCCGACGACACCCAGGGCAAGCGGGACAGTTCTGATGTTTTGCTGAACCCAGAACGCGATATTTTGTGCCAATGGTTTGGGACTCAAGCCGGCATAGTTCGTCAATTGCGAAAACTCGAGACCGGCAAAGCGCGATTTTTCCACCGACTTCCAGAACTTCTCGCCAACGTACAATCCGAGCTCGCTCCAATCCCTGAAGGACGTATATACTAACCGGGGTACAAGGTGTGCCGACGAAACCATATTCGGTTCTGACTTCAGCTGCTCCAGAGCTTTGAATTCCCAGCGAATCCTGCGTCGGCCTGAGTCAATCGTCGTAACCGGAAGATATCCGGAGTTTTGCATCTCGTAAGAGATGACATGTGAAGTATCGCAGTTGATCTCGAATATTTGACTGATTACAGGTTCGAAACCGCCAAAGGTCACGATTCCGCTGTGGAAATCATCTTGCCATGGGTCGCGGCCAGGCTTTGGCACGACTTTGTACTTCCAGTAGATAACGGCACCGACAGCGAGACCGGGAAAGCTGACATTCTGCTGCTTCAACTGCGAGTAAGCGCTTGCCCATTGTACTTCAGGAGCGCTCGTAATCGTGAAGGCGTCCTGTTCAGGTTCAATCCACGTGCCATCCGCCTGACGAGTGTAGACGGCTTCGAAAATCACGGTGTCGCGGTCGGCATCAAACCGGATAGAACGATCACCCTGTTCGTCCTTCGCGCGATCGTCAACGAGCTTTATACACTGTTCCACAAATCCTTGCGCAGCGCCGGCCGAATCGATTTCAAGAATTCGATGATCCAGCAGTACCACTACCGAGGCATCCGGATAGTCCTCTGAACTGATGGACGATGATGCCAATGTCTCCAGCCATTCGGGAACAGATATCGAATAGGAATTGTGAGCGGTGAGCAACAGAAAAACGACAAGAGCAAACTGCCTTGACATACTCAGGTCCAAACGTATTTTGAGAATAAGAAGTTAGTAAGTGCGGAGGCGGTACTGATGCAGTGCGCGCCCGGCCATCGTACCAACAAGTGTGGGCAACACAGCGATGGCCATTGCGAGTGACAACTCAATCGGGAAGAGACCGTTTGCTTCAGGGTAGTAGTAGAGCTCAAGAATAGTGCGAAGCAAAGCTGCAAGGGGAATTCCGTAACCCAAGAGGATTACCCATCGCCACAACCGGTCGCTGTACAAGTAGCCAAGTACGATTGCCGAAACGAGAAGCAAGGCAGAGGAATACAGAATACCATCTTGTCCCGGCAGCTTAATGAAGATGATCGATGAAATGGAACCGACGGTTAATGCAAGAAGTCGTGCAATTCGCGGTGTTTCCGGCCCGCTAACTCGCAATCTGCCACGAAGGAGCTTTCTCCCCACCGCACCGGCATACGAGCCGATAGCCGCGGGAATTGCCAGTGTCGCGCCAAGTTGGAGCCGGAGAAGAATATCTGAGACCGTCTCAATACCGCCAAGTAAAGAGCCAGCCAACGTGTAGCCTGACGCGAGGAGAGCGGGGAATATCCAAGGGTGCCGGGAGTCCAAAAGACCAAGTATCACTCCGCTGGCGACGATGCCCAGAGACCATGCAATAGTTCCAGCCTGGTCTGTGAGCATGAAAGGTACGATTGTTCCTATGACTGTTCCAACGATTGCAAGAAACCACCATAGAATCCGGCGGTTCTTGATTTCGTCCTGCTCGCGGGTCTGCAACGTTCTGTCTTGCGTGTTTTGAATGTCCATGCCCGTTACAGACAGCAAGAATCCCGCCCAGAAAAACAATCTAAGATTTGGCCGTTAGAACGATTTTTCCGCGTTCAAGGGCCTCAAGTTGGTTTACCATTTCCAACAGGTTTGGATACCGCGACAACGGTATATCCAGCGCCCTCAGTTCCAACGATTGCTTGATTGTGACTTTGCGACCCTGATCTGTGCAATTCCGAGAAAGCCTGAATTCCTTATCCGAAAGATCAATGCTTTCGGGCAAACTCCGAACTTTGAATCCCTTCGGGAACTCAACCGTTTCACGCATTTGAACGGCAAAAGTGGATTCAAGTCTCAGTGGATACCTGCGCTGGGTCAATTCTGAGCCACCCATCAACCAACCAGACAGGAAATCAAGCTTGCGTCCTTGCGCAATCGAATTCAACAGCCAATATGGTCCGGCCTTAATTGCATACTCTTCAGCACTAACCTGCAGCACAATATGCAGCGGCGTATCAAGATTCGTGAGTTCAGAGATTTTCAGTCCATCCAACCGGGCGGTCGGGGCCAAGCCCTGTACAAAGCCCTGAAACATGATATCCCGCTCCTGAGGAGATATCGATTGAAGGTAGTTTCGGAGAGCCAAGTCGGGAATACCGTGAGACTCAATTGTCACCTCCGAAAACATGCCCCCATTATCCATTATTGTCGTTGCCGCCGAGACCTGATACAAGTTCTTCGACGGATCTTCCACGGGCGTCCAGTCAAGGTCTTCGCCAGACTGTGTGCACACCAGCACCGCCCTGTCCTGCTCGTTTGCTGCAAGGTACTCTGTTGTCTTTTCAACCGTGGGATCAAGATAGAATAGACTGTCACCTTCGGTCACAGATACAATAGCGTGATTGAATTGATCAGCCGGAACATCGCCATCAATCTTCCATGTCGGGTTCATTAAGACTATGTTCGACTCAATTCCAGCTTCTCGAAGCATGGTAACCATTAGCGCGGCTTTGTCGCGGCACACTCCATACTTGTTTCTGTACGTAACGGCGGCCGATTCGGGCTTGTAACCTGCTTTTCTGCCGCTCAGTGCCGTATCTACATAACGAATATGATTCGATACAAACTGGAATATTGCCTTAATCGCGGCGTCACGACTCTTTCCCTTCGTAAGGGCCTTCACTTCCGCCCGAATGCTGGAGTCCGCGATCATCTCGGGTTCCGCAAGCTCGTGATACCACCGAGACCAGGTTTTCCAATCCGGTATTGTGGTTACCAACAGCTGACGTGCAACTTCCGGGAAAGGCGGCATTCCCGGCTCGGGTACGACCTGCTGTACATCTTGTATCGTCCAGGTGTGAATAGAGCGGCCGTTTCGATCAACCTTCACGTGAGAGACGCCCTCACCGCGGACTTTCCAATTGAGCTTCATTGAGTCTGGAATGGAAATCTCGACGAATTTCTGTTGAAGAGGGTCGGTATGCTCGAAATATTCAGATAGATTGAAATGGCCGTCAATTGGGGGTTCACGCGTAACTTCCTTATAAACAATCTCAATTTCCGCGCCTTTTTCCAGAGCGGGAAAAGTGATGATCTTCTCTCGCACGTTCTGAAGGTAGAACTTCCCGTAGGCAGGAAGCGGGACATCCTTGATTGCAGAAGTCTCTACATTGATTATCTGACCGTCCGGGAGGTGAACTCGAGCCGCGATGACTTCAACTGTGTCATAGCCGAGATTATACACCGTTTCGTCCTGGGCATACTGTCGGACCGCGCGGTCGGACAGAAGTGCAACCCGGTATCGTCTTAAGGTCTCGCCGGTTCCGTCTGGATTGACGAAGACACTCGTGCAGTCGTACTTGACGACAGCATTTGCACCGTCAAAAAGCAAATTTGGCGGTGCTTTCGGTGATTCTTGGGCGATGACGGCAGATGCCACGAGCAGATACAGTACGCGCAGAAGTATCATGGTCATAATGGGCTTGCTGGAATGCATAACACGAAAATATGCTTTATTCACCATAATTGCAAGGTCGCAAAAGGCAAAGGCCCCATCACGATTGACGGGGCCCTGCAATCTCATTGTCTTTCGGACTACTTAAGCAGCATCAGCTTCTTTGTGGAAGTGAAGTTACCGGCGTTAAGACTGTAGAAATAGGTTCCCGACGGGAGGTTTTCGGCATTCCATTCAATACTATGCTGGCCGGCTGAAACCATACCATTGACAAGGCTCGCCACCTCGCGCCCCGACAGATCATAGATCCGCAATTGGACCAGACTTGCCTCAGGAACGCTGAACGAAATCGAGGTGGTCGGATTGAACGGATTGGGGTATGCATCAGCAAGGCTGTACTCCAAGACTGCTCCGGATACCGATCCGAACCTCGCAGAGGCGATACTCTGGTGAACGGTTCTCGTGCCATTGACATCGATGTCAATCAGCCGGTAGTCATATGTCGATCCGGCCACGCCGTTGCGATCTGCGAATTGGTAAGTTGCCCCGGTGGCACTGTTCTGGGCAGGGATTTGGGCAATCAGCTCAAACTGGTCTGAACCAGTCAGACAACGCTCAACTTCCCAGCGCTCGGCATTGGACTCGGACGCTGTACTCCACTGAAGATCCACGCCGTCTATTGTCGTGTACGCGTCAAAGGACGCCAGTTCGACAGACAGCCACTTGTCGCCGGGGAACTCGAACGGGAAGCAGATTTCAACCGGATCAAGAGAAAGCACAAGCCACTGATTCTCGTCAAATGTCGCTTCGTCACAACCAGTCAAGCCGACTGGCCAAGACGACTTTGTGCAAAGTCGCACATAAACCGGCTGCGGATTCTCAACCGGCTGCCTGACGTCGATTGTTATGCAGCCGTTTGCATCGGTGTAAACCGTCATGAGTTCGGGATCATTTGCACCGATTTGAACCAGCAGATTCAACTTGATGTTCTCGGAACATGTGTCATTGACCAGACCAGCTAACTCACCGCGATCTACACAGAATGTCAAAGTCACGGTCGCGGTATCACCTTCGATAAACGGTCCTTCGCAAGTGTCGGTAAGCGAGTCACCAGGAAGCATGACGTTTTTTCCGATGGCCTCCAGGACTCTTGAGTTGGCCCAATCGTTCCGCGGGACATTTGATCCATAAACCGTGTTTACGAAAGGATAGACCGGAGTGTCGTTGAAGGCGGGATAACCGCGACCAGTGTCAAAACAGAAGTGCGGCAAGCCGTCATTGTCCCCGCCATCCCGAATGCTCGAAAGTTTCCAAAGAGCGATCTGAAGGGCATCATCTTCGAAGGTGGAAGTCGGGAAATTCCAGGCCATGAGATAGGCCATTGCAGTGAGCTGGGTCTTCCGGCAAGAGTCATCGGTAACGACCGCGGGAAAAATGTCGATTCCGTAGTTTGACGTCTCAACCGGGTGGTAAAGGTCAACGCACCAAGCATAGAGAGGATCGGCAAATTCGCAAGTACTTGCGAAACACATTTGACCGTAGTTGTTTCCCGTTGAGCCTCCGGGCCAGTAAATCACGCCCCTACCCCCCTGGCCGCCGGTGCCTGACCAACGCAAACCTGTGTAGTCAATCATACAATCGCCGCAATCATCATCAAGTGCGACCGGTCCGCGGTTGGGCATTGTGATATCGGCCTCAGCCGGGTTCATTGACCACGCTGGTGAGCCAGATAGCAACATTGCCGCAGCAATTACAATCACTCCGGGAAGTAAAACACATTTCATATAAGTCGTCATCGTCTGGTTTCCCTCATGTAACATATTGTTATCATACATCTAAGAATCTTCTTGGTCGTGAGAATGCCGGTTATTCTGTGCGCCTGTCGGAGAGTTTTCGCTTGACAATGCAAGACTTGCTCCGTATATTGCCCGTCTTTCGGGGCAGTAGCTCAGCTGGGAGAGCACCACGTTCGCAACGTGGGGGTCGGCGGTTCGATCCCGCTCTGCTCCACTCTGGTTTTGTTTCCCCTTATTCTCGGCAGATAACGCCGGGCCCCGTTCGAGAGGTGGCCGCCCAAACCCGCCAGGACCGGAAGGTAGCAACGGTAAGTGGTTCATCTTTGTGAGCGGAAAGCCTGGCTTTACCTGCCGAGTCTTTTTTCTCGCCGCACATATTTCGGGCATTCTGACTGACAGAATTTACGTTGTTTAGTCTTGAAGTGACAGAAAGAGTTGTAGTTTCAGTGCAGAATTCATTGAATATTACGTGAGAAATGTGCTATGTTTCGCTTGACTCTTATGGTAAGTATAGTATCTCGGAAAGTAGTTATTATACCTGCCTTTACAAGGAGATGTGGGTAACTAAGATTAGATTCTTGCGTTGACACGAAACTTGGGAAATCAATGACAAAGAGTGAGTCCTCTGTAATTGTCGGAGTTCTGATTGGGATTGACCTTTTCATCACGGCACTTAACATCTTTCCGACAGGAAACATCGGAGTAGATCACTTTTTCAGTCTCGCGCTTGAAAGCAATTTTACGACTTGGTACAGCAGCGCAAAGTTGTTGGGTGGCGCCTTTCTTTGTTGGTCAATAGTGCGCGCCGGAATAAGTTCAAAGTGGTCAATTCAAGTATTGGGTATATTGCTTCTTTGTATCTCTATGTCGGAAACGGCCATGTTCCATGAACGGACTGCAGCAGCTATTCATACAATCAGGACCGGCGAGGTATGGACGCACGGCGGCGGCGGCGCATGGGTCATCTATCTTTCGCCGTTAGTCATCGTTTCACTCGTGTTTTTTGTTCGTGCGCTGTTGCTGCTTCGCCGGGAGTATCGTCGTGGAAGCGTTTGGCTCATGTCGGGCCTTGGCACATGGATGGTAGTACTGGCTGCCGAAACGACACCTTTATGGGGAGGCGACTTGGGGCCGGAGTTTCTCGAGTCTGCCGTGATCGTAGAGGAATCCTGCGAAATGATAGGGGCAACATTCATACTCTACGGACTGTTGACGTATTTGGCTGCAGCGGTTTGTGAATCCGCCCCAAGCGGGAGGCAAATTCATGAATGACGCGACAGTTAAGTTGTAAGTTTATATTTATCAAAATACTGTGCGTGAACATTTGTGTAAATTCTCAGTCCAAACCGTTGACATTACGGCAAAAAAGGGCTAACTTCCTGTTTGCGTGCACATCCCGTCAATTGATGACCACCGAAATCAAGCATCCCGTTTTCTCACCGATTTTTCATGAGCTATCAAGTCCTTGCCCGTCGATGGAGACCTCAGCGTTTCGCTGATGTCGTCGGCCAAGAGCATATCACCAGAACTTTGCAGAACGCCATTGCGCAAGGCCGCCTCGCGCACGGCTTCCTGTTTACCGGTCCTCGTGGTGTGGGCAAGACGTCCACAGCAAGGATTCTTGCGCGGGCAATAAACTGTGAAAAGGCTCATCAATTCAACCCTGTTGAGCCCTGCAACGAGTGCGAAACCTGCAAGGCGCTGCTTGAAGATCGTGAGCTTGACGTCGTCGAAATCGATGGAGCGTCATACAATAAGGTAGATGATATCCGGCGCGTGAATGAAGCAGCGCGATTAGCGCCTGCCGCGGGTCAGAAAAAGGTCTTCATAATCGACGAAGTCCATATGTTGACAACGCCGGCGTTCAACGCGTTTTTGAAGACACTCGAAGAACCGCCGTCACACGTGATTTTCATCCTCGCCACTACGGACGTACA
Source organism: bacterium (assembly GCA_013360195.1). NCBI lineage: Bacteria > bacterium. The sequence continues at coordinate 146,513 of JABWCQ010000004.1, read as the reverse complement.
TAAAGTGCCAAGCACCGTGCGTTCGAGAGTTCAGAGGTTTGATTTTCGCCCTCTTTCACCAGTAGAGATATCACGGCACTTAGGCAAGATTGCCGCCGCAGAAGGTTGGAATGCCGAAGAAGAGGCATTGTTCCAAATTGCCCACGCTGCCGACGGCTCGCTCCGGGACGCAGAGGGATTACTTGATCAAGTCGTTTCTTTTTGCGCAAACAAAGTTACTCTTGAAGAGACGAGAAAGATCTTAGGCACACTCTCATCAGTTGTGCTGGAACAGGCGACGATACTCGTCGCGAATCAGGACATAAGCGCCTTGCCGCAGTACTTTGACTTGTTAGCACGGCAAGGTACGGATTATAGCCTTTTGTTAAGAGAGCTGCAAAGTTATTGGACGGATGCAGTGTTCGTCCTGCAGGGCTTACCGGTACCCGGAAGGTCTCAGGATGAATGTGCCGCGATGAAGACTGTCATTGGAAGTTTAACTGTTGAAGATCTGTTCCGCCTGATTCGGCTGGCGGCAACTCTTGAAGACGATATAAAGTGGTCAGTCTCGCCGCGAACTCGCTTCGAAGTCTCGATGCTCAGATGGGTCACTCTTGATCGGGCAGTTTCCATCAAGGAACTGCTTGAGCAGTTCAAGTCAGGTCAAGTTGCGACCCAAACTGCACAAAGGCCCATCACACAAGCAACGAACCCAAGCGCGACCTCCGCAGTCGTTCGACCATCGACGGTTCAATCCGAGCGACCATTGGAGCAGAAGTCTTCCCAGGCTGCTGCCGCGACAAAATCAGTGCCGGGTTCCGAGCAGGCACAGACCACATCGATGAAGACCCGAACGGCTCCGCTTGACCTTGAAGAACTTCGAGCGACTTGGCCAGCGGTCTGTGACGCACTTGAAAAGATTAGCAGCGCGGCCTCGGCATTTGCACACAATGATTGGGAGATTGTATCCCTGTCAGGACAGACGCTGACTGTCAGACCCAAGCTGCCAGGCAAGTTTCATATGGAGTCACTGAAGACACACTCCGCGTCACTCGAAAAGGCGGTCTTGTCGGTGACGGGTGCAACAGTAAAAATCAGTCCGGCGATGGCTGTGGAACCACAGCAGGAGAAGGAAGTCACAGGTTCCTCCAAGAAGTCTGACACAAATGGCGCAAAAGCTCCCGGAGATCTCTTTTCAAGTGTGATGTCGCAATTCGGCGGCGAAGACATAACCCCCAAGATGGATAAGCCAGGGAAATAGCATGTCGCAGATGTCGCCGACACTAGAACGGCTTGTTGACCAAATCGCCAAGCTTCCGGGACTCGGCAAGAAATCAGCCCTTCGTTTGGCAATGCACATTCTGAAACAATCAGAGCCTGAAGCTCGCGCGTTAGCAGATGCAATAATCCAAGTGAAACTGAAATTGCATTTATGCAGACGATGCGGCAATCTGACTGAACTGGAGATATGCACGATCTGTTCGGACCCCAAGCGTGATGCGGGATTGCTTTGCATTGTGGAATCACCGCAAGACATTTTAAGGTTGGAGCGAGCCACGGGGTATCGAGGGGTGTATCACGTGCTTGGCGGAGTGCTGAGTCCATTGGACGGAGTCGGGCCGGATGCACTTAGAATAACAGACCTTTGGGCGCGCACGTCGACTGAGATGTTTCGCGAAGTTGTGCTGGCATTGAGCCCGACCGCGGACGGCGATGCAACATCTTTGTATTTGCTTCGCGAGTTCAAGAGTAGAAACATCGCCGCGTCAAGACTTGCGCGAGGCGTGCCAATCGGCGCGGAGCTTGAGCATGTTGATGAAGTCACACTCGCCCGTGCAATGGAAGAACGGACAAGACTGGATAATTGATTCATGATTCCAGGATTCAATCTTGCCAATCAACTGACTCTCTCCCGACTCGCGTTGGGGCCGCTCTTTCTCATCGCCTATCTTGGCGAGTTCAAGTATTCAATCGAGTTCGCACTTGCCGTTGCGGTACTCATTGAAGCAACTGATGTGGCCGACGGCATCGCCGCCCGATCAAAGCAACAGGTATCGGACGTGGGAAAACTTCTCGACCCTATGAGCGATACGATTGCGAGAATTTCCTATTTTATTGGATTTCTTGTGATGGGTTTTGCGGCCGCATGGATGGTAGCCATAATTGTTTATCGTGATGTGGTTGTGGCTTACCTGCGGGTGTTTTCTGCCTTAACGGGTACTGCAATGGGCAGAAGGACAAGCGGAAAGTGGAAAGGAATTCTGCAGGGAGCTGTTTCCTTGACTATACTTACCCTGCATTGGATTCACCTGCGCCTCGCTCCGGTGCCTTACTTTGAACGGATTGTGTGGTGGATATTGGCGGGTGTCACAGTTTACACGGTCTTTACGTTGGTCGAATACCTGCATGGAAACCGGGAACTGCTCAAAGAGATTCGGCACCGAGGTCGCCCGATCTGATACATGACGCGACTTGAGATTATGGTTACAACCGTGCTGTGGACCGGATATTCGCCGATCGCACCGGCGACGATTGCATCCGCACTGGTCTGCTTTGTGCTATGGTTCTTTCCGTCGCTTCTCTCACCGTGGATGGGAATCGGACTGGCAATTCTCGCGTTGAGCGGAGTCTGGTTGTCCAACCGGTTCATCGAAAGTTATGAGGTTTCACCGCCGGGCAAGTTCGCGGCAGTACGGCGAAAGAACCCAAAGAAAGACGATCCTGATCCCGTAGTTTTTGATGAACTCGTCGGTCAATGGATTGCTCTCTTGGCCGCTCCGCACACAATAATCGGATTCTCATCGGCGTTCTTCCTGTTCCGGTTCTTTGACATCTTCAAAATTCTTGGCGCGAATCAACTGCAGAGATTGCCGCGAGGCTGGGGTGTCATGATGGATGATGTCTTAGCCGGCCTCTATGCGGCACTCGTGCTGTATGGTTTGAATCATTGGCAGCCTAATCTCTTGACTGCATTCTAATGGAAAGCAAACCAAAAAGCGAACTCATCACCGTCGGAGACGAGCTGCTCCTTGGCAGAACAGTCAACAGCAATGCCGCTTTTTTGGGGCAGCGATTAGCAGAGTGCGGAATTCCGGTCAAGTGGTCATCGTGCGTAGCAGACGATTTATCTGAAATCCAAGCCGCTATCAGTCTCGCCATGAATCGCGCGGACGTGATAATTCTCTCCGGCGGACTTGGCCCAACACCGGACGATCTGACACGCGATGCGATTGGTCAGCTATTCGGGTTGCCTTTGACAGAGTCTGCGGAACAGAGATCACATGTTGAGGAAATTTTCCGCAAGCTGGGGCGCGAAGTGCCAGTTCATTCTATGAACCAGACTCTGGTATTGGGTGGAACAATCCGCCTGGACAATCCATTAGGCACGGCAGCGGGGATATTTCTGGAGAGAAAAGGCCGACTCATTTTTGCCGTTCCGGGGGTTCCGCCGGAAATGGAGAAAATGTTTGACGAGCAGATTGCACCTATTATCGAGCGCCGGTTCTCAACTTCCAAGTATTTTGCAAAGACTCTTAGGCTTGCCGGAATTGGCGAATCGCAGCTGCTTGAAAAGCTTGGAAATCTCGATTTGCTGTCAAGGCGCGTTGTATTAGCATATCTCCCGCACCAGGGGCTACTTGACCTGCGACTCACTTCAACAGCAACTGATGAATTAGAAGCCGAGGCGGATATCGCCTTCGCGGAACATTTTATCCGTGAACGTGTTGCAGATCATATATACGCAACCGGTCGCGATACCCTTGCACAAGTAATTGGGGACATACTTGTAAATCGAGCACAATGGTTGACCACAGCTGAGAGCTGTACCGGCGGTTTGCTCTCTTCTATGATTACCGACACGCCGGGTGCATCGAGGTGGTTCTCGCGAGGATACGTCACTTATTCGAACAATTCCAAGGAAGCTCTGCTTGGTGTTGGCGAGAACACACTAAGTACGCATGGGGCAGTTTCCGAGCAGACAGTCAGAGAAATGGCGGAAGGGGCGCTGCGGAATGCGGGTGCCGACTGGGCTGTGAGTCTTTCCGGGATTGCAGGACCGGACGGGGGAACTGCGGAGAAGCCAGTTGGCACGGTGTGGATTGGCATATCCGGCAACAAGGAGACGATTGCTCGCAAGATTCTTGTTGGCAGCAGAAGCAGAGAATTGGTTAAAACCAGGGCGGCGCATCATGCGCTTTATCTTCTCTATCGGCAAATTGTGTCAGCCGGTTAAACTGTGAGACTGTTCATTGCCATAATGCTACCTGAGGAATGGCAGAGTATTCTGCGGGAACCTCAATTGAAAATCGGATGGCTGGGACGTGGAGTGAAGTGGGTGGAACCGGAAAATCTCCATTTAACGCTCAAATTTCTCGGTGAAACACCGGGTGAATTAGTTCCGCAGGTTGAGAGTGAAATCGGCCAAATCTGTGACTCGCTGACCCCGTTCCAGATTGCGATTCAGGGTACAGGCTGTTTTCCGAACAAGCAAAGGCCTCGCGCATATTGGGCGGGACTTACATCGTCAAGGTCGCTCGAAACGCTGCATTCAGGCCTTGAAGACTGCATGAGTCGCCTTGGGTTTGAACCTGATGACAAGAAGTTCGTGCCGCATCTTACGGTTGCCAGGATAAAGGAACCAATAGGCAAGGAACGAATGACGCAGGCGTTCTTGAACTTTGACCTTAGGAGCGCGCCATACAGCGTCGAGCGAGTCAGCCTTGTGCAGAGTGTCTTGCGGCAGGAAGGTCCGTTGTACAATGTGCTTCGAAGTTTTCCACTAAAAAATAATATGCAATAAACGAGACTGGGAATATTCGTGCCTAAGCAAATTATCACCACAGAAATTGAAGCGCCGATGTCACAGGTGTGGTCAGCGCTGACGGTGCCGAAGGAAGTCGAATTCTGGGCGCCAAACGTTCGTGACTTGCGAATTGAACCAAACGGTTCCTTTGCAAAGGATTCGCGGAGAATATTCAATTTGGATCTTGCCGGCAAAGATGTCACTCTCGAGACAACGATTACTCATTACGTTCCGAATGAGATGTTTGCCGAATCCGTGACAGGGGGAACAGCCGGTGTCCATGACAAAGCGGAGCATGTCAAGGTAATCTTTCGTTTGATTGAACTTGCAGAGAAGCGCTGCGCTCTTAACTTCACGATCGATTACGAGATGAAGGGCTTTATGAACAAGATGCTGGAAAAGGTGATAATGGGGGCGCTGCTGTCCCAATACAAACTCTGGTTTGAAAGGCTGAAGACTTACGCCGAAACGGGCAGGCCGGTATAAATTTAATCCCAGCGGGTGAACTATGAGCAAACCTCTTGATACGGAAAAGCAAAAGAATCTTGATCTGACGCTTGCGCAGATTGACAAGCAGTATGGCAAGGGCTCCATCATGCGGCTTGGGGACAATGGTCCCACACAGCGCATGGACGTGATATCCACCGGTTCACTGTCGCTCGATGCGGCACTGGGCATCGGTGGCGTACCGCGCGGCAGAGTTATTGAAGTGTATGGACCAGAGTCATCAGGCAAAACAACACTTGCGCTGACGATAATCGCAGAAGCCCAGAAGAAAGGCGGAAAAGCTGCAATTATTGACGCTGAGCATGCGCTGGATCCAAACTATGCACGTGCGCTTGGTGTGGATATCGACGACTTACTTGTTTCGCAGCCGGATACCGGTGAACAGGCACTGGATATCGCTGAAATGCTGATTCGTTCGGGTGCGCTTGATGTGATCGTTGTTGACTCTGTTGCGGCACTGGTTCCAAAGGCGGAAATTGAAGGAGAAATGGGCGATTCACTTCCTGGTTTACAGGCGCGTCTGATGAGCCAGGCCATGCGCAAGCTAACCGCTGTAGTTGCGCGTTCTCGAACTTCACTGATTTTCATCAATCAGCTTCGAATGAAAATAGGCGTCATGTTCGGAAATCCCGAGACGACGACCGGAGGTAACGCGCTGAAGTTCTACAGCTCCATTCGGATGGAGATTCGAAGAATGGCGTCAATCAAGGACGGCGAGACGATTGTCGGGAACCGAACCAAGGTAAAGGTTGTAAAGAATAAGGTAGCTCCACCCTTCCGAGAGGCGGAGTTTGACATTATTTACGGTCAGGGAATTGAGAAAGTCGGCGACATGCTCGACTTGGCCGCTACTCTGGAAATCGTCAGTAAATCCGGCACGTGGTACTCATTCAAGGACGAACGTCTCGGTCAAGGCCGGGAAAGAGTGATTACCGCGTTGAAGGAGCAACCTGACTTGCTCAAAACAATTGAGTCCGAAGTTCGCCGCGAAATGGGATTTGTTACTGCTGAAATTGAACCGCAACCAGCTCAAGAATCTGAAAATTCCAAACCTCGATCCAAGAAGGCATAGCATTTGTCTATTCCTGGTCGCTCTGACAATTTTAAGCTGGCCAAGCGGAGCGCGAGCATACCACTTAGCTCTGACAACGGGGTATGCAAATTCAGGCACGCCTGAGACCGGCCCAGGTGTTGAACGAGGCGGTTTGTTCACAAGCGGTTCCGGATACACTGCACATGTGAGATTTGAATCTGTGCGCAGAAGCATCACGTGGGGACCGTCGTTCCTCTTCTGGAATAATTTGACCGGAAACTCGACGAATGACACGCGGACGAACTATTTTCAACTCGAAATTGGCGGCCGAGCTTCATATCGAATGACGCTTGAGCCGGATTTGTATACGGGAGTGGGTGTTGGTTATTCGTTTGCACAGGGTGCGTATCGAAATCGATTTTTTGACGGGTACGAGTATACTTTTGATGGTGACTTTCCGACTGCATCGGTCCATCTTGGGTTTAAGTCAGACGCATCAGAGAACGGGATCGGTGTCGTAGGAGAATTGTCTTATCATTGGGGCCTTGATGAGCCGAATGGCCGCAACACCATTGGACCAGCCAAGGCATATCTTGTTCAAATTGGCGTGTTTTTCGATTCAGATAACATGATGGGCCGATGAAAAGCGATACGAAGATAACACCGAAAGAGGATGTTCTGCCGTATGCTGTCAAGTTGCTTGCGTCTCGGTCATATTCAACTCGAAGACTTCGAAGTAAGTTGCGTGAAAAAGGGTATGTGGCCGAGCAAATCGACGAAGCCATTGCGAAGTTGACTGAGAGGAAGCTGCTTGACGATCGAAGGTTCGCCGAGGGATTTGTCAGAACACGTGTTGAGTCTCATCCGAGAGGCAGAACTGCGCTGGTCAGAGATCTTGTGACGCGAGGGGTTTCAGGCTCAGTCGCAAATCAAGCAGTCAATGAACAGCTGTCGGCCGAACAGGAACTGGATCTTGCAAAGGACTTGATTCGACGTAAGTCACGGCAATATGATAGTCTCGAACCGGAGACAAGGCGACGTCGACTGGTCGCGCTGCTTGCCAGGCGGGGATTTCGCCCAGATACGATTCATCAAGCGTTGTCAATTTCAAATAGCGAACCAAGCACCGAGGAAGCATATTGAGTATTGATCGCATTTCTTGACTTGCCGAAACATGGGATTGCACAAAAATGCGACTGATATTCGCCTTATCTGTTTTGTTTTCGGGTTTAGCCTCTGCCGGAGAGATTGCAAGACCGTCGTATGCAGAAATTCAAGTGGGATTGGCCACATCGCTGGCATACACGACATTTAGAGATGTCGAAAGTGATCGGGTCGCACCGGGATCACTTGGCACAACACTGATGTTCAGCGGATACTTTCCGTTGAACAATTCCTTCATTCTTAGTCCGACTTTTGCATTATTGTCCACGGATGGTGAAGTCAGTGATGATCCCTCCCATCCGTCAGTATTTGATATTCGATTTCACCAAAGGGAGTTCGGCGCGGATGCGCTAATCTGTCCGGGCGACTTAAGTCGTTTGATGGCAGGCTTGGGCGCGTCTTTAGCCTGGTGGACGGCTGCTGAGGACAATGCGCGGGTTTCAGGAGATCCGGACGATCCTGTTTATGAGCGTGGGCGCACAATCGAAGGTAAGTCACTAATGGCGCGAGGCGTTTTACACCTTGCGTTGAGAAATCCCCAAGTCTCAGGAGCATCCATAAAGTTTGTCGCAGCCTGGCCGCTCGCAGAGTTGTTGCGACTCAATAATACCGCCGCGACAGGCTATGTAGGCCTGCAATGCGGCTTTTCTATGATCCTAAATTAGCCAACTGGACATTACAACACATACATGACCGCTGCAGAAATTCGTCAGCAATTCCTTGAGTTTTTTCGTGAACGAAATCACTTGATCGTTCCGTCCGCACCTGTCGTTCCGCAGGACGATTCGACATTGCTCTTCACCAATGCCGGTATGAATCAATTCAAGCCTTACTTCCTTGGGCAGGCAAAACCGGAATCTCCACGCATTGCCGACACACAAAAGTGCATAAGAGTCTCAGGGAAGCATAATGACCTCGAAGAAGTCGGAGTGTCTCCTTACCACCATACGTTCTTTGAGATGCTTGGGAATTGGAGTTTCGGAGACTATTTCAAACGCGAATCTATAAAGTGGGGATGGGAATTGATGACAGAAGTCTTCAATTTGCCCAAGGACAAATTGTATGCGACCGTATATGAAACAGATGATGAAGCTGAGGAAATCTGGAAGTCTGAAACAGACATAGTTCCATCTCATGTCTTGCGATTCGGGAAGAAGGACAACTGGTGGTCGATGGGCGACACGGGACCCTGCGGACCCTGCACGGAGATTCACATTGACCGTGGTCCGGACTTTGATGACGACCCGGCTGCATTTGTCAATACGGGCTCAAGGCGGTACATTGAACTCTGGAACCATGTCTTCATTCAGTTTGACTCACAGCCGGACGGAAAGTTGGTCCAACTTCCTGCCAAGCATGTTGATACCGGCGCGGGATTGGAGCGGCTAGCGACAGTTCTTGGGGGTTATAAATCGAACTACGACACGGATCTTTTTCAACCGATTATCAAAGCAATCGTCGATCGGTCAGGCAAGCCATATTCAAATGACGAGTCCGGTATTCCTCATAGAGTAATCGCCGATCACCTGCGCTGTCTGACATTTGCAATCGGCGATGGCGCCATGCCCGGTAATGAAGGCAGAGGCTACGTGCTGCGTCGAATTCTTCGCCGAGGCGCCAGATTCGGCCGAAAACTTGAATTGCATGAACCATTCCTGTTCACGCTTGTTCCTGTGCTCGTTGATACCATGGGAAAGATTTTTCCTGAGATAAAAGATCGGCATGCACACATTGCTCGTGTAATTGAGGCTGAGGAATCGCACTTCGGGAAGACATTGGACCGCGGTTTGGAGCAGTTTGATTCCGTTGTTTCTGGATTATTGAAGAGCGGACAGAAGGAGATTCCGGGCGAAGAAGTATTCAAACTGTATGATACGTTTGGTTTCCCTCTTGACTTGACTCAATTGCTTGCACGCGAAAACGGGTTGATTGTGGATGAATCAGGCTTTCAACAGTCCATGGAACAGCAACGTGCGCGCGCCCGATCAGCTGGCGCCTTTCGAGCAGGCAAGGAAGAGTTCGTTGTTGACGGAGAATTGCCCGAAACGAGTTTTCGCGGTTACTCAACTCTGTCCGCGGCGACCAAGTTATTGCCGCTCTCTCTAGACGAAGAGACTGGTCGTCTGATTTTCACTCCCCTTGAATCACCGTTTTACGTTGAGTCGGGCGGTCAAGTTGCCGATACGGGAACAGTAGAGATTCATTGCGGTGACGAGATTACTATTGCCGAAATAACGAACGTCGTGCGACGAGATAAGGCCATTCTGCACTCAGCTGTCCTGTCGGGAGTGTCACCTGATCTGCGCGAGGCGGTTCATAATAAGACTTGGTTAACAGGATATTTGACTGTCTCGAGGGAACGCAGGCTTCCGACAGAGTACAATCATACCTCCACTCATTTGCTGCATGCGGCTTTACGATCGACCTTTGGCGATCACGTTCATCAAGCAGGTTCGTATGTCGGTCCTGATTACCTTAGATTTGACTATACGCACTTCAATAAGCCGACGCATGAGGAACTCTTCAACATCGAACGGCAAGTGAATGACTGGATTCGTGGAAACTTTGCCGTGACACCTCAAGTTCTGCCGCTGAAGAAGGCCCAATCTCTCGGGGCAATGGCACTGTTTGGTGAAAAGTACGGCGACGAAGTCCGCATGGTGGAAATTTCGGATGACGACATAGTTGTATCCCGGGAACTTTGCGGTGGTTGCCATGTGAGGCGAACTGGTGATATCGGTTCCTTTGTCATCAAAGCAGAAACGTCTGCAGCCGCCGGCGTCCGTAGAATCGAAGCGCTTACAGGGGAGGCTGCTTGGCATTATCTTGCCGAACAAAGGGCTAAAGTAGAAGAGTTCGTGGAGATACTAGGCAGCGCTGGCAGCGATCCTGCCGAAAAGCTTAAACTGGCGTTAGAGGAGAAACGCAAGCTTGTGAAGGAGCTTGAGCTGTTACGCGGGCAGGTCGCCGGCTCTGCAATGCAGTCGCTGGTCGCTAACGCCAAGAGTGTCGACGGCTTCCGCATCGTCGCTGAAAAAGTGAATGCTCAAAACTTGGATCAGCTTAAAGACATGGGCGATGCATTACGTGAACAGCTTGGCAGCGGAATTGGTATTCTAGCCATGGTCTCAGAAGACAAACCAACTATAGTTGTCGTAGTCACTCCTGACTTGGTAAAGAAAGGCTGGGACGCAGTGCCAATTGTAAAGGAACTTGCAAAGCCCTTGCGGGGTGGTGGCGGCGGCAAGCCGCATTTGGCTACTGCAGGCGGAAAGGACGCGAGTGCACTTGGAGCCGTTCTCGCCGAAAGTGCGGAAGTGGTATTGCGATTTGAACCCGTAAAGGCAGCAGAATGAACCGGCAAGAATTTAAGTCCAAAGGAAGCGATCAGCTAATAGTCGGAGCTGTTGAGAAACTGCATCGCGCGGTGCAAGATGCCGCAACGATGCACAGTCAGCTTTCGATGCATTGTTTTGCTGATCTTACCGCGATTGCGGAAGCTTCAGCGACGAGTCTTCGGAATGGCGGCAGACTATTTTTCTGCGGCAATGGAGGTTCCGCCGCGGAGTGTCAGCATCTGGCTACAGAATTCGTAGTAAGACTTTCGTCTCACCGAGAACGGCAAGCCCTCGCGGCAATCGCATTGACCACAGATACTTCATTGCTTACCGCTTGTTCCAATGACTATGGGTTTGACAACGTTTTCGCCAGACAGCTGGAGGCTCTCGCGAGAGCCGGAGACGTTGTGTTCCTACTCTCGACATCCGGCCGCTCCCAAAACTTGATCGGAGCTGCGCAAGTTTGTGCAGGCATAGGTGCTAAAGTTGTCGGATTTCTGGGAAGCGCTTCCACACCGCTCGACAAATATCTTGATTTCGCCCTAAGAATCCCCTCTACTTCAGGCCAGCGAGTTCAGGAAGCACATCTACTTTGCGGACACATGATGGTTGAGTTGATTGAAGATCTCCTGCTTTACGACGGTGACGAAACTACGCGGCCGGCAAGATGACTTTTCTTAATTCAGCACTTCTTGCCGCACTTTCCCTTGGATTGATTCCGATTCTGATCCATTTGTTGAATCGGCAGCGATTCAAGCAGGTGGAATTCCCCACACTCAGATTTCTGCAGGAAATGCAGCGGCAGAAAATGCGACGGGTAAAGGTTCGACAGTGGATTTTACTTGCACTGCGCACACTTGCCGTAGTTGCACTTGTGCTTGCGATGGCCAGGCCGGTTCTGAAATCCGAAGCGGGAATAATCGGCGGCGGTGAGGCACGCGCCAGCGTCATCTTGGTCCTTGACCGCACGGCTTCCATGAGTACGGAATCCGAGGGCGGGACAAGGTTCCGTGAGCTTCAGGTACGAGCTCAAGAAATCGTGAAGTCACTTGGCTCAAACGACGAAATTCAACTTGTTTGGGCTGATGCTACACCAACGGTCTACCCTGATTCTCCAACTCAGCATCGTGCTTTGATCGGTGAAGCGATTGAAGCTGCAACCACCTCAGAAGCTGGCGGCTCACTGATTGATGCTGTCGGCATGGCAAGATCGCTGCTTGGCAAGTCTCAGAATCTGCTCAAAGAAGTGTATGTACTTTCCGATTTCAGCGCGAGCGCCTGGCCGGATGAGTTGCCTCAGGTACCAATTTTACCGGATGATGTCAGACTGTACGTGCTGCCAGTCGGTTCGGCACAGGGTGCAAATATCGGGGTTACTTCATCAGAAATCATATCCCGCCTTATTGTTCCGGGAAGGTCAGTTGAACTCGGGTTTGAATTGACAAACAGCAGTGACAGCGACGTAAAGGATCGAATTGTAAGCGTGTATCTTGATGGCAAGAGGGTCGCTCAGACCAGAATTTCGCTTGGGGCCGGCGAGACGAGAGAAGAACGAATCAGATTTGTTCCTGAAAGTGTCGGCGAATTGTCGGGATACGTAAGGCTGGAAGATACGGATACTTTTGCCGGAGATGACATTCGGCGTTTCGTATTGCGTGTACCGGGGCGCCTGAATGTGGCTGTAGCCGGTTCTGACGGTCCGAGTCGAAGGTTGACGGCGTTGGCTTTGGATCCCACAAGTCGAGGGGAATCGTTTATACACGTTTTAGAGCTTTCAGCTCTTCAATTGGAAGCCGAAGACTGGAATGTTTTTGACGCACTTTTTATTGTCGACGCGCCACAATTTTCGGGCGCGTTCGCGGAACGTGCGCGTGCATATCTTCACTCCGGAAGGGGAATATTCATTGCGGGCGGACCAAATTTTGACGCTCGATCACATTCGGCGTGGATGCAGAGCATTGGCTTGCCTGCTGCAAGCGGAGTTGAGCAGCTCGGAGAATCCGGAATAAAGTGGTCAAAGGTGGATCTTGATCATCCACTCTTTGAAGGGGTGTTTCAAGATAAGCCGGTCGATGTATCCCCTGAGTTCAAGCAAAGGTTTGAACTGACCCGTGGCACATCCGGAGCTGCAAGCATAATCGAGAGCTCCGATGGTAAGGCCTTTCTCGTCGAAGCAACCCAAGGCCGCGGCCGCGCGCTCTTCCTTAACAGCTCGCCAGACCCTGACTGGTCTACCCTTTATCGGACAGGAATCTTTTCGCCATTAATGACAGGCAGCGCAGCATACTTAGCTGGCACCGGCGGTGCGGGCATGGATTACACGCTAACTGTTGGAAAGCCGGCTGAAATCATTCTTAGAAATTCAGATCAACTCCAATACGATTTGGTCAAGGATGCATTGAGTACTCGTTTGACTGCTGTTCCTGTTACAGGCGGTCAATTAGTCAAGTTCCCTGCCTTGGAAAGCACCGGAGAATATCTCTTGAAGCAGGAAGGCCGGACGGTAAAGGCAATCGTTGTCAATATACCTGAAGAGGAATCAGAAGTTCAGGCCGTAGCAAATGAGGAAATGTTTGCATTGCTTGGCGGACAAATCTCGGAGTTGTCAAGACTTCAAAGTATTGAAAGCACGATTCGGGAAGGCCGATATGGAAGGGAACTCTGGAAGCTGTTTCTTTATCTTGCTCTGGGATTGTTAGTTACAGAGATGCTCATTGCGCGTACACCAAAGAAAGACAGCTTGGCACCCGAACTCGCCTGACACAGATATTCAGAATTACAAGAAAGAGAGGCTCTCGTTATGAGAGCCTCTCTTTTTGGATGTCGCTGGCTTAGTGGGCAATTTGGATCAGAATTGGCGAAGAGTCGCCTGCGCTCAAGAGATATGTCCCGCTTGCAATTTGTTCAGGCACCGCCCATACGCCGCGTGGCCCGCTGAGAGCAGCCTCGGCGACGAGTCGTCCAAGTATATCATACATCTGAAGTTTCACAGGCATCGTGTTAGGCAATCTATATTCAATCATTCCGTGCATTGAACTTGGCGAAAGCTGAACTTCTGAGGGGCTCTCGGGCTGCTCTCCTATTACGGATAGACCTCGCCAAGATGCGTCGAAAAAGACATCTCCGTCTTCACCGACGATTCGACCTGTCCAAACAGCTGCAAAGCCTTCTTGATCACGTGTTGCATGAAAGCCGTCATCTACAATAAAGTCATCATTCCCGCACACTTCAGTTTCGGGCTGCCAGTTCCACGGTTCATCAAGCGATGCCGTCCGCGTGTATATCTGACCAGTTTGCAATTGAACCTGTAATCGCCCGTAAAACAATCCAATGATCTCATCAGAAATAACAACCGACGGCTTCACATCATCGAAGGCGTGATTTGTTAACTGTAGCGGTTGCGACCACGAAACACCGTTGTCGGGAGAATATGTGGAATAGATGTCGTTTGCAATGGAGGAACTGTTTCTTCTTTGATAGGTCAGAACAAGCGTTTCTTCAAAACCGGAGATGTCCGGCGCTACCTGGGAATAGGAACTTGTATCGGGCGTTATACGACTCGACCACGATTGACCAATGTCATCTGAATAATAAAGCGCCACCTGGGGACCAGTCGAACCGGGTCTGTCAAATGACATCGCCGCCCACAGTCGTTCTGCGTCACCCGTCCATGTGTAAGCCCCTGACACAGACGCATTCGAATCTTGAATAGCGAAGGCCGAGTCTATTGTCCCCAAATGAGACAATGAGAATGCCTGATCTTCCGATAGAAAATAATCAAGCAAAGTGGCATTCTGCGAGTTTCGATATAGGACAAGTCCATGAAGATAGCTCTCATCCTGATCAAAATCGGAATCTACAAACAGCCGCGCTTTCAGAATAGTTGTCTGACTCGGGAGTACGGCAATTCCCCAATTGTCTTCCCAGTTGCTTTCCGAATGACTAATCCGACGCAAGTGTCCGTCTGAGCTAAATATAAATGTATACTGAGAATCAGCCGCAACCCAAAACTGAGTCAGGTTTTCATCACTATGAAGATCGGCGAAAGCCTGCCAGGCCTCGCCGCGCAAACTTGACAGGCGAGTGCGAATTCGCTGACTGTCCGTTAGACAGAATGCACGGAATTGGCCATTTGGGATAGGGACAATCTGCGGCGAAAACTCTGCCGCATTCGTTCCAAAGACAACGGCATCCTGGCTCCAGTCAAGCTGTGCAAGCGCGTCACCAGCGGTCAATACCAACCAAAAACTACAGATCAGCCCAGTATTGAAGAATTTGAATTGCATTTGAGGCAGCACCTTTCCTCGTGTTATCACCGGCGACCCAGAAATGCAACCATTTGCCATCCTGGGGATCGACTCTGATGCGACCAACCCGGACATCCTGTTCTCCTGCAATCTGAGCCGGTGTTGAATAGTATGCTCCGTCGGACTTCAATCCATTGAAATTCTCGAATGCAGAATTTGCCTCCTCAAGATTAGTATGTCTGTCTAGTTCGACACTAACTGCAGCACAATGGCCGATTTCTACGGGCACTCTTACCGCAGTGGCGGAAACGTGCAGGTCCGGCAAGCGGAGAATCTTGCGGATCTCGTTACTTATTTTTGACTCTTCGCCAGTGTAATTCGTTGGCTCAAAACCACCGATCTCCGGGAAAAGGTTGCCGGAAATTCTGTGCGGAAAGACTGACCTTGAATCCGGACTGCCTTGCATTTGCGCCCTGAGTTCATCGCACGCCGCACTCCCGGCACCACTAACGCTTTGGTAAGTCGAAATTATCACTTTCCTAAGATTGTAGCTTCTTGTCAAGGGCGCAAGAGACATAAGGACCACTGATGCCGAGCAATTTGGATTCGCCACAAGCCTGCAATTCGATTGAATCGCATCAGAGTTGATTTCCGGAATCACCAGTGGTACGTTCTCTTCCATTCTGTGAGCGCTGGAGTGATCTATTACCCTGATTCCCCGGGCTATCAATTTGGGCGCTAGTTCCCTCGAAAGTTCCGATGATAAAGCCATGATGGCAAACTCTGCCTCCAAGTCATCAGAGATCGCTTGGACTGGATATTCTTTATCGCCGACGCGCACCTGCCTGCCGGTTGATCCAGATGACGCAAACAAGGACAGCTTGAAAATCGGTATATTCCACTCTTCAAGAATTTTCAGAGTCGTCTGTCCGACCATTCCGGTTGCGCCGATAAGTGCGAGATTCACTGGTTTCAACCGATTACCTCTATGCCGCTTCCAGCCTCTACCTCTCCAACAACAGCGTAAAAAAGTTCTTTTGCCTTAAGCATCGAGGTCGCTTCGTCAATGACTGAAGCCGGAATTGCAAGCAACAGTCCACCCGAGGTTTGAGCGTCGAAGAGCAACCACTGCAAATCCTGGGACACGTTCTTGAACGTAACATAATCCCCGAGGTATAGCCGATTCATTTTAGTGCCGCCAGGTACTTTTGACTGTCTTGCGTTTGGCCACGCAGCGTCAATTACTGGAATCGATGCCGCATCTATTCTCATCTTCACTTTGGAACCTCGAGCCATTTCGGCAGCATGACCAAGAAAACCATTCCCCGTGACGTCAGTCGCGGACTTGATTTCAAGATTCGACAATGTATATGCAATGTCGCGATTCAAGAGTTTCATCCATTTCACGGCTTCCGCTGCGTCTTCTGCGGTCAATTCTTCGTTCTTGAGCGCAGTAGTAACAATACCGGTACCAAGGGGCTTGGTCAAGACTAGCATGTCGCCGGCTCTTGCCCCTTTGTTGTTCCAGATGCGATTAGGATCAACAATTCCGCTGACAACCAATCCGTATTTCGGTTCGATGTCATCAATCGTATGACCGCCGGCAATTATGATGCCTGCCTCAAGTGCTTTCTCTGCTCCACCTCGAAGAACTTCCCGCCAGATTTCCGCCGGCAACTTCTTGGGAAAAGCACAGATGTTAAGAGCAAAGAGGGGTCTGCCGTTCATCGCGTAGACGTCGGACAAGGCATTCGCGGCTGCAATCGCACCATAGTCATATGGGTCGTCCACCACCGGCGTGAAGAAGTCCAGAGTCTGCACAAGAACTTCACCCGAAGGAAGACGATAAGCAGTCGCATCATCACGATAGTCAAATCCCACAAGCAGGTTATCATCCTTGCGCGTGGGAAGACCGTCAAGCATTAGATCCAGCACCGCCGGATCCATTTTAGAGGCTCAGCCGGCGCAGCGCACCAGATGGGTCAACTTCGTCAACTCGTCCTTGGTGTATGACATAATTCAGGGTTCGATTGCCTGGAGAGGCGATTGAAGGTGCGGATACAACCTTTTGTAGGCTGCAATATGCTGTAAAATGTGCTTTACGTAAAGCCGCGTTTCACGATACGGAATTCGCTCGACAAACATGTCCGGTGGAAGATCGCCGAACTCTGACTTCCATCGTTTCGCCGCATTGATACCTGCATTGTAAGCGCATAGCGTAAGAATAGTATCGCCATTAAGGTCGTCCAATAAGTCAGCAAGATGGGCAATCCCGATCTCAAGATTTCTTGGACCGTCAAGTAGATCACTTTCCCTCAAGTCTTGTCCAAGCCGTTTGGCCTGTTCTCTTGCTGTTGCCGGCATAAGCTGCATCAAGCCTACTGCACCAGCCGGACTGACAATCTGGTCGTCAAAATGGCTTTCCTGGCAGATAACGCCAAGCGCAAGATATGGTTCAACGTGATATCTATTGCAAAAATCCAAGATCAGAGGTTCATAGTCAACGGGATACCAAAGATTGAAGAAGTCTGCAGGTCGTTCTCCGGCTGAGGCTGCCTCGTCACGAAACTCCTTGATCGTCCACCTCCATGCTTGAAACCGCTCATTGTTCTTCCAGTAGGACAACGGCCGCCACCAAGCAACATCTGCCCTCTTGCCGCACTCTGCTTCAACGTTCGGCCATTCCCGCAACGCCATTTCCCACAGGCCAAGCGCGGCCAGCATCGCAAATGCTCTCGTATGCTTACCACCGGTGGTCACAAGTTCGTCCAGACTCAAAGGACGAAAATCTCTCTTCAATGGTTCAGGCCGTCGCTCAGTATGACAGCCGAGCTGTGCATAGTATGAAAAGGGATAGCGACGATGGAGTTCTGCGCAAAGACTGTCACTTCGATCGACGTGACCGGAATTCTGATATGCCTGTGCTGACCAATAAAGTCCGATTACGGAATAGCCTGAGCGTGGGTAGTCGCGCGTGAGTTGCTCGAAATCTCTTGCCGCCGCTTCAAAACGGCCAGCGAGCATGCGCGCCCAGCCTCTGTTCCAAAGCGCATCATCTGATCCTTCTCCACCTGAAGTCGAAGCAAACCACTTGTCAAAGGCCTCTGTGGCTTCATTTGGACGATCACGATCTATATGCAGCAACCCGATCAGTCGCCAGCTTTCTCCAATGTGTTTCCGATCAGTGCCAGTTCGAGCAAGCTCTTCCGCCGTCTGAATTGCCAGATCATCTTGATCCGTAAGGTATGCTGAGCGCACCATTGAGAACAGCATTTCGTCACGGTATTTGGAAGAAGGAAACTGCTTAAGATGCTGATCTGCCAACCGCAGTGCATCAGAATGTCGTCGCAGCGCGACTGAAATCCGGACTTGGCGTGCGATAAGGAGTTCGTCTTGGAACGAGAATCGGCCGCGCTGCCGAATCCCGGCTAACTTGTCCAGTGCTTCTGCCTTGAGGCCACTTCTTTCCAGGCACTCGATTTCGTTCCATACATCCTCCCAGTGACGCTCGGGAGCTGTGAAGCCATATCGTTTTTCATAGTTATCCAGACTGGTTCTGGCCTGCTTTCCAAGATCGGAACCAGGTGAAAGTAGATACGCAGACCAAAGCGTCTGCCAAGCCTCACCATGTTTGCCCGACCTTGACCACAAGGATGCAATTTGAACTTGTATTTGCTGTCGGAGTTCTTCCGAAGCACCAATTCTTAGTGCTATATTATCAATAGTTTGAAGTGAATCGATGGACTCCTGAAACGTTGAATCAGAAACCAACGTCTGTATTGCAAACTCTTGATAAAACTTTATTTGTGAATTAAGAAGGTTGCGTATATAGATACCGGCCAAGTGCGGTTGGCCGAGTTCAAGCAGTGCCTTTGCTCGAAGCCAGTTTGCGTGATCGGCGAGTTCAGAAGGTACCCCTCTATCAAGTATCGATGGTACCTCTGCAAAAGACGAATCCGCATAAGTTGAGAAAGCACGAAGCAAGTTTGCCAATCCTTGCCAGTGGGCAGATTGCGGCAAGGAATCGCTGTCCAGCACGCGATAAGCTCGGTCCCTCTCAGATTCGTTGAGTAACGACCAGAAAGCGGAAGCTCGTGCGGAATCCAAGGCAAAGCCGAGCTTGTCCGTCGCGCCTTTGACGGGAAAAACTGCTCCCAAAAATATTATTGCAGTTAGAATCCTTTGCATGTCGAAAAGTAATCAATTGCTGCTGCAAAAACAACGTTCTTTCTGTATGGGCAGTTGGGAAGACCTATTTCTTGCGGAGTTCGGCTTGAATTTGGAGTGCACAATGCGTATTTTGACGAGTTAAGTCAACGCCCGCCATACTTCCCCTTTCTCCATCTGGTTTCATATGCATTTCCTAGCGATACTCGCTGTAAGTTTATTTTTGTCAATACCTTATGCAACAGGACAGGTGATCTCCGTGCGAGATATACAGTTCACGGAATCGCCTGACGGTGCGTCACCTCTCGTGGGCCAAACAGTCGAAGTTGCAGGTCTAGTCTCAGGCTATGGGTTTGGGAGCTCCGGACTGCAGTATTTCATCTCGGATCCCGGCGGTGGCCTCTGGAGTGGTGTGCTTGTATTTGACACACAGCCGCGCAACATCGAAATTGGCGATTCCGTAGTTGTCCGAGCCACAGTGGCAGAATCTGGAGGCCAAACACGCCTAAACAGCCCCGAACTACTTGGTGCTCATCAAAGTTCCACGGGGATTTCTCCCTACGCAACAGTTTCCGGCAGCGTTTCCGAGCCGCTGGAAGGAGTTTTCACTGAGCTTTCCCTGCCCGTGGTCACTGAAATCGTTACGGGAGGATTCATTGTCAATGATGGGAGTGGCCCGCTCCGTGTTCGAGACGGCTTTGAATTCCTCTATGAGCCTTTTATCGGCGATACGCTCGAGTTCCTGCGCGGCATTGTATCATTCACCTCAAACGAATTTGCGCTAAACCCGCGAGGTGACTTCGACTTTGGCTTCTCTTCAAATCGACCGCCCCTGATAAGTGATGTTGGTTTTTCGCCTGAGCGTCCTACGGGTGTGGATCCTGTAACTGTAACAGCGCTGATAAGTGATGATCAAAATAACGTTACCGAAGCGCTCGTTTTCTACCGATTTGGTGACTCAGGCGACTTCGCCGCAGTTACGATGCACGATGATGGCGAGCATGGCGACGACGCAGCCGGTGATGGCCGGTGGGGTGGAATATTGCCTGCCGGGCCTGAACGAATAGAGTGCCATTTCTACATCTCGGCTCGAGACGGTGATGGAGCACAGGCCCTCTCCCCTGACGGCGCTCCTGCCACGACCTACAGCTATCTTATTCGCTCGATTAATTTGACAATTTTCGACATACAGTATGTAGGAAGTCCTACCGGTGGTGATTCGCCCTTGAACGGTCAGATTGTAACGGTAACCGGCATAGTCACAGGGACAAATTTTGACGGTGGCAGCTTCTTTATGAATGACCCGGGTGGTGGCCCGTGGTCAGGTGTTCTTGTTTTCAACCCACCTTCCACTCCTGCCGAAGGTGATTGCGTTCGGGTCACGGCACGTGTTCAAGAGTACTTTGAACTAACAGAGTTATCAAGTGTATCCTCTGTGGTCGTGCTTGGTCAAGGTGTGGTTGCACCGCCGGACACGATACATGCCAGCATGCTGCCCGATTCATCAGAGGCCTACGAAGGCGGGTTTGTATATATCGGGCCATGTGTCGTGACGAATACTGAGGACTTCGGTGATTTCGCGCAGTGGACAGTGCGTGACGCGACCGGCGAAGGTATCATTCTGGGTGATTTCGGTTTAGATTATACTCCCGCTGAAGGAGATAGTTTCCAATTCATACAAGGTTGTGTTTCGTTTAACAGCAATCCCGGCCACATGATTGCTCCACGCCGGAATGAAGATATGGGAATAATCGACCGGCGTGCACCGCAGCTACTGACCGCAGAGGCTGTAACGGAGCACCGGGTTAATTTGAGATTCAATGAGCGGCTCAGCCCTTCTGTTGCCGAAAATCTTGATAGATTCGAAATCATTGAAGTAACTAATCCCGACTTTCCTGAATTGCACATTGAATCAGCGCAACTGTTCAATGACGGTCGAACGGTTCAAATTGAGACACTTGAATCGCTACCGTCAACAGCGGCCTATCAGGTTGAGGTAACGGACATTTCAGACTTGGCGGGCAATGTTCTCAGCCACGCAACTCTTGGATTCGGTGGGTATAGTGCTACTGAAGTTACCGAGATTGCCGATATCTACAATGACTTTAGGGCCTATGAAGGGTTACCTACGACTTTACGCGGAGTTGTCAACTTTGTGCAGGACGTTACGACGTCATCCGGTTCGCGCAGAATTTCGGCTTATATACAGGACGGCAGCGGGCGCGGATTCAATCTGTCACAAACAGGAGCGGCTTCCACTTTTCCGGGTATTCAGCGCGGCAATTTGATCGAGATAACCGGTGTTGTGAATGAATTTTCCGGCTCAATTCAAATGGGTGAGTTCGCCGCAGGACCGAATTCTGCAGATATTCGTGTTCTTGCCGAAAACCAACCGCTATACCCTCCAATCGAAATCAGGACAGGCGACTTGCGCACGCAAGCAGAAATTGTCCGGGTTTCAGATCCAACTCTGAGCGGCTCCGGGACCTGGTGCCGCACAATCGGAACAGTCTATCAAGTGGATGAAAATGTCGGAGGAGGAACAAACATTTTCATTGACGATGGTTCCGGGAATTTGACAATTCGTGTGTGGGACTCTATGAACTTGGACAGCATTGAGCTAAACGATGGTTGGATTCCGCTTGGCGAATTAGTCGGCAAGAGAGTATCCATTGCCGGCCCTTCATCGACCTTTAACGGCGATTTTCAAATGCTCGCCGGATACACAGAGGATTTTGAGGACCCCAGCATAGGTGGCGCTCCTTCAGGTGACCTTGTACTGGAAGTACCGAACCGCGCTTTTGCACCGGATATCGGCCAGAAGTTTCCAATCTACATGGATGCACCGCCAGCTGGTGCCGTCCGATTACGGCTCTTCAATTTGCGCGGTCAGCTCGTTCACACGTTTGTCGACAAGCGCGCCGGCGGTCCCCAATCGCTCGAATGGGACGGTCGGAACGATCTTAATGAACTGTTACCTCTTGGGACCTATATACTTCACCTTGAATCCATTGTTAATGGCAAGACAGAGTCCCTCTCAAAACCAGTCGTAGTAGGGACACGCTTGTGAAAAATACACTTTCTACTTTACTGCTCGTTGTCAGCGTGTTGGCAACCAGCGCCTTCGCTCAGTTAGTATCAAATCCTCATCTTCCGACACCGGCAGCACAAGGAATGGGAGGTGCATACTCAGCAGGAGCGCGCGGCAGCGATGCCGTTCTTTGGAACCCTGCAGGACTGGGGCTAAGTCAGGGCACAGGCGGGAGATTTGCGTATCACCAACCGTACTCAGCAAGCTTTCTTTCCCATATATCGGTATCGGGATTTTCAGTTCTGCCAAAGAAGGCTGGAGCAATCGGTTTTGCGGTTCAAAACCTCGCCACACGACTTAACGGTGAGACAGTTTCCTCAGAATCTGAAATTTCTTTGGCGCATGGCCTATTGCTGCAAGAGGATATTTACTCTGCTTTCAGTATTGGTTATGCTGTTAAGTTCATCTCTTGGAGCCTTGGAGAGTCTGTGGACGGACCCTCAGGTTCCTACGATCTTGGCAGCGCCATGGCCGTTGGAATTGATGTCGGCGCTACTGCGAAAGTATGGGACAGATTTGTTCTCGCGAGCGCATTTCACAACATCAATCATCCACAAATGGGTTCCGGTTTGAAGCGGGACTTGCCCCGATCAATGTCTTATGGAGTGCAATACGAACCGTATTACGGCGTCAAGACCTCCTTTGACATCGAACGACGCCTTGAAGCCGGGACAGTCTTTAAGGCCGGCTCTGATCTTCAAGTGGCAAAGCCGTTTCATTTGCGAGTCGGCGTCATGACAAATCCGAACGTCTTCACCGCCGGATTTGGCTTATTTTACCGCGACATTACAGTTGACTACGCGTTTCTTTACCATCCGGTACTTTCACCGTCACATACTTTCAGCGTCGGGTTCGATGTTCCACAAGGTCTGGGACAGTTATGGAGTGCGGGCAACCAATGATTCCGATTTTTCGCCTGGCCGCAACCGTCCTGCTATTCGGCTCATTGTCCTGGGGCCAAAGTTTGCTTGATCTCAATTCCGCGACTCGCGCCGAGGTCGATGCCTTGCCGATTTCCCCAGAACAGGCGGACGCAATATGGGAACGGCTTGTCTATGAAGGACCCTTCAAACATGTTTATGAACTTGACGAGTTACCTGAGATTGACGCCGAGACACTGCGATCTCTTCGCACATTGGTTCGAGTGAATCCACCACGTCCGGGTGATGACCGATTGGATAAGATTGAAGATGCCTATTACAGAATTGAGAATCTCGGTACTGAAGAAGGCACAAACGTCGGTCTAGTCGACGAATGGATCGATCGCATGCTTGAACCAATGGATGTGAACAAAGCAACTTTGGACGAGCTGATGGATTTGCAGAATGTGTCTCCGGCAGATGCTGTCGCGATTTACAACCAGGTGAAACTACAAGGGGGAATAAGAGGGACCCGCGATCTGCGAGCCGTTCCCGGACTTTCCTCCTGGGGATACCGAAACGCACGAAATTACTTGTCCTATGACCCAAGAATAACGCGCAACGAGTTTCATGGCGCCTATACATTCAGGGCCTACGATACGCCGTTTTTTGCTGATGAGGAATTGGCGATTGACCCCACCCTGCTAGTTGACCCGACACCTGACGTCAGTCATAAATTGCGAGTCAATTACTCTCAGGATTACAAGGCTGGATTGCTGTGGCATCGGAGTCTCGGTGAGCAGACACATTACTGGGACTTTGCAGGCGCGAATCTTCCGCAGTTCAAATGGTTTGCCGGCTTAGAGAAACGGAATACAGGACCTGTCAGATTCGATCGTATCTACTTGGGTAACTACCAAGTCTCCTTGGGCCAAGGCGTTGCAATGGAAAGCGGAGATTACTTTAATCCGCGTTATTCCGGCTTTGGCTTTGACAAGCGTTTGACCGGAATCGCACCGGATTTGTCTCGTTCAAGAGAATTCACCCTTAAAGGCTTTGCCGTTGAAGCATCCTGGGGCAAATGGAAGACTATTGCATTCGGATCTTCCCAAATGAAGGATGCAATTGTAAACCCCGACGGCTCCATGAACAGGCTTATCACGCTGGTGCCAAGAGATGATCGGGATATCTATCCGTCAATGCAAAAACTCGCAAACGGAGACTCTGTATATGTTCCCGCCTTCGATGGAAAACAATCCATGTTGGATGCCGTTAGAGAGGTTGCGTTCGGTGGTGAAGTAGCCTACCGGCCGTTCGTCGGTTCATCCCTTGGTATTATTGCCACCGAATTCGCTTACGATCGCCCAATTCATCCGTATATTGGCAAAGCTTATCAGTTTGATGCCGTTACGAGAGCCGGAACAGATACGGTTGTCAATGTCTATTCGGTAATTGACCCGCAGGAGAGAGACGAAATTGCCGACAATGTGATGAATGCCGAGATTAGGAATGGATATCATTCGGATGTTAATGGCGGACTTTGGTCCCAAGCGAGAGGTATTCGCAGGACTTTTGGAATCGACTTGATGCAAGTCGTCAATAACTATACTTTTCAAATAGAGTATGCCGAGCTTGAAACAAGCGGCGGAGTGCTAAAACTCGGGGATGATCCCCATGGGCTTGTCGCCTCGGCGCATGCACAGTGGAATTCCCTGACACTACTTGGTGTTTATCGCGATTACTCAATACGTTATGACAATCCTTATGCACGCGGATTCGCAAATTATGCCCGCTATAATGGCACGACATATGAGGATGAATTCTATCTGGCAACGGAGACTTTTGCTCAGTTGGAACGAAACTCCGCCGCACCTCAAGCCGAACAGGGCGTGTATTTTGAAGGCAGATACCAAGTCTCACGACCGTTGCTTTTTGTGGGCGAGATAGACAATTGGACGCGTGTCGCCGATCAAGCGGATTACTATCGTTGGGTTGGGAAGTTCACTTATCGTCCGGTTTGGCCGATTCAGCTCAGGATCAGGCAAAAGCTGCAAGGCAGGTGGAACAGCAATCCAACTCAACCGGCTGGATTTCAGACGTATGAGAATCGGATTCATCTTGAATATCGGCTCTCGCGGTTTGACGAACTTGAAGTAATGTATTCCAGTGGCTACACGAAATTTACTCCAAGGCCTCGATTGGTAGGGGAACCAGACCCGACAGGTGAGAGCCCCTTGGATGCTCAGGGTGCCTCACCGCAAGAGGCTGTTGGTGTTGAGCTAACCCACAATTTTTCACCGTCACTGAAGTTCAAGACCGCCTGGCTAATGTATGATGGTTTTCTATGGAATTTTGAAGACACAGAGTTTGTGGTGGTTGATGGCAAGTCTACCAGATGGTGGGTTTCGTTGACTAACAGGTTCTCGAACGCATTAACGGCACGCGTGAAGTTTACAGGTGACAGCCCGGTCACCCGGACTTTTGTGCAGGCGCGTGATGGCAACTCTTATCCGGACCCTGTTGAAGGTCGAACCTTTGCCGGCGACAACGTTGTGCGCCGATCATGGTCATTTCGTGTGCAGTTGGACTACTTGTTTTGAGTTCGTTGCCGCTACCAAAGAAAAGCCTTGGCCAGTGCTTTCTGACGGATAAGTCGTACGCGCGGGAGATAGTTGCTGCGCTACAAATTGAAGCCGGTGATACAGTCGTTGAGATTGGACCAGGTCGGGGCGTACTGACCGAATTTCTTGTAGAAACCCCTGCCCGAGTTGTCGCAGTTGAGATTGACAACAGACTCCAATCCGTATTGCGTGAGAAGTTTCAGCAGTTCCCGAATTTCACGCTGATACATTCGGACTTCTTGGATTTCGACATCCGAAGACTGTCCGACGCAGGAAGTCTAAAGGTTGTGGGAAACTTACCTTATCACTTGTCAAGCGGAATTGTATACAGGCTTCTCGAACATAATCGCATAGCACGATCAAATCCTGATCTTCCATGGTTTTCTGCAGGTGTGCTGATGATGCAGCGAGAGGTTGCTGAGCGAGTGGTCGCACCTGCCGGAAGCCGTACTTACGGAAAGCTCTCTGTTTTTGTGCAAGTGGAAGCCGAGGCTTCGCTTTATTCAATTGTTCCTGCTGTTGCCTTCAGACCAACTCCGCAAGTCGATGGCGGAGTGGTGCAGATGCAGTTTTTTCGTTCTCCACATAAGTATCCGAAAGACTATCCGCTGTTTGAACGGGTCGTTCGGTTTACGTTTTCACAACGTCGCAAAATGATGAAGTCAACATTGTCGCAGCTATCAGGCATTCATCCTGCCTGGCAGAGTATTGAATTTGACTTCACCCGCAGACCTGAGACTCTCACAGTTGAAGAGTGGTGTGATCTTTGTAATGACATCAATTATCAACTCATGAGGAAGTGATTGTGACCGACATTCGAAAGGATACAGCAATCGTTTTGCGGACTGTTCCCTATAGCGAGACTTCCCTCATTTTGACGCTTTTTTCGGCAAGGCATGGCCGAGTTTCTTTAATAGCAAAAGGCGCTCGCAGACGACACAAGAACGGATCGGCACTTGCTATTGAACCAGGTTATGAACTTGAAGTCGTCTGGTCAGCCAAGAGCTCAAGGGAAGTGCAACTCGCCCGGGAATTGGCCCTAGTGAACTCCCATTGGGGAATGCGCAAGTCACTTGAGTCCATGGTTCTCTGCAGTGCCGTCATTGAATTGCTCCTCCAAACCACGAGTGAAGACGATCCTCATCCTGAATTGTACAAAGCGGCCGAGATTTGCCTGCAACAGTTCGAGGCATCGCGGTCCCCAAATTGGACTACTTTTTGGAAGTTCTATCTCGTGCTGCTTAATCAGCTTGGCTTTGCAGTCAATGATCGCGTCATCGAGTCAGGTGTTCCTTTTTCGCTTTCAGTGGAGTCCACAGCTGTCCTAAAGAAGGTTAGTAGCTCGGGGTTCGATGTTGCATCCCGGATTAGAACATCGATTCGCGCTGAATCAGAAATTTTTCATTGGCTGACCAAGTATGCGTCAGAACACCTCCCGGTTGTCGTTCATTCACGATCCATCAGCGCTCTCAAATGGGTCCGCCCGTCATAACTAGAACAAATATAAGAATAAGAGATGTCATCGAATGTAATGGATAAAGTCGTAAGCCTCTGTAAGAGGCGCGGCTTTGTATTTCAATCATCAGAAATCTACGGCGGCCTAGGTTCAATTTGGGACTACGGTCCTTTAGGCATTGCTCTTAAGAATAACATCGCCAACTACTGGTGGCGCGAAATGACGCAGTTGCACGACAATATTGTCGGAGTGGACGCTGCTATACTGATGCATCCTCAGGTCTGGAAAGCATCTGGCCATGTAGACGGTTTCGTTGATCCGCTCGTTGACTGCAAGCAATGCAAGGCGCGATTCAAGGCTCAAGACCTTATTAAGCAATGGCGTGCGAAGAACAAACTTGCCGCAATTGCGGATGGTGAGATTGAGGAGGGCGGCGAGGGAAACCTTGATCAATTGGCAAAGGTCCGGTGGGGAGAAGCCACGTGTCCGTCATGCGGAACATCTGGAAGTCTTACTTCGCCGCGACAATTCAACCTCATGCTGAAGACTTTTCTTGGTCCAGTTGAGGAGAGCGCAGCTGTGGTATACTTGAGACCGGAAACTGCTCAGGGAATTTATGTCAACTATCAAAATGTCCTGAATACTGCAAGGGTAAAACTCCCTTTTGGAATTGCGCAGATTGGCAAGGCCTTTCGAAACGAAATCACGCCTGGTAATTTCATTTTCCGGACCCGTGAGTTTGAGCAAATGGAGATGCAGTATTTCGTCCGGCCTGAAGAGGCAAATGAGTGGCTTCTTTTATGGCGTGACAAGCGATTTGAGTATTATCGAAAACTCGGTGTAAGGCCGGAAAAACTCAGATTGCATCAGCATACCCCCCGCGAACTTGCACACTATGCAGCAGATGCATATGACATCGAATATGAATTCCCGTTCGGTTGGCAAGAGCTCGAGGGAATCCACAACAGAACGGATTTCGACTTGAAACGGCACTCGGAGTATTCAGGGAAAGATCTTAGTTACTTGAACGAAGATACGAAAGAGCGTTTTGTTCCTTACATTATTGAAACGTCTTCTGGTTTGAATCGTACTCTCCTCACCTGTCTCGTTGACGGCTATTATGAAGACACGCAGGATGGTGAACCGAGAACAGTATTGCGATTGTCTCCTGCAATTGCACCTTTCAAGCTTGGGATTTTCTCGCTTGTCAAAAAGGACGGGCTGACAGAAATCGCCGATCAACTTGCCTCTGACTTGCGCAAAACCGGCGCCGTATTTGTTGATCACTCAGGCTCCATAGGGCGTCGGTACCGTCGTATGGATGAGGTTGGCACACCCTGGGGTGTGACAGTCGACTATCAAACCAAGGAAGATGAAACCGTCACCTTGAGAGACAGGGACACACTTGTGCAATTTCGAATCAAGATGAATGAATTGCCAACGTGGCTTGCATCAAAATTGGCTGCCGTGTAAGAGGTCGGCGTTATCTTCATGAGCACTCATGTGTGCTGCAAAACGAAAATGATTCTGGAGTGCCACAATGTTGAATGACGAAATGTGCCGTCACGGCAAATTCTTGTTTCGTTATCGAAGTTATATCCCTTTAATTCTGGTTCCACTTGGGATACTTCAGCTATCCACGTACAAAGCTTATGTAGGTGGCATGCATGACTATGATCAGATTTGGGATTTTGCATGTTTAGGACTTGCGTTCATAGGATCTGCCGTACGATTTATCACAATTGGATATGCGCAATCCGGGACCTCCGGCAGAAACACGGCAGACGGTCAAGTGGCCGATGCACTGAATACTAAGGGCATGTATTCACTTGTTCGCCATCCCCTTTATGTGGGAAACATCATTATGTATGCGGCTGCGCTTCTATTCACGAAGTCCTTATGGTTCGCACTCGCTGGCAGCTTGGCACTGGTACTTTATTATGAGCGAATTATCGCCACTGAAGAACAGTACCTTCGTTCCAAATTCGGAGTAGCTTTGGAGGAATGGTCACGGAAGACGCCGTGCCTTATTCCAAGACTGCGTGGTTGGGTCAGGCCAACACTTAGATTCTCTTTCCGGGCTGGAGTTCGAAGTGAATTCTATTCCATTGTCGCCATTATTGCAGTACTGTATGTTATGGATTCAGTTGAGCACTATTTCGTCGAAGGCAGAATTAGAGCCGATAAAGAGTGGAATATCTTGCTCGTTTTTGCAGTTGCTTCTTTCATTGTGTTTAGATACCTTCGCAAGCATACGTCGATTCTCGATGCCAAGCATGAGAGAATTGAGACGGCATAGCTGTCCCGGCCTTACCTAAACAAAAACCCGGCTTAAGCCGGGTTTTTCGTATCATTCAACAAGTTCACTAAACGTTTGGTACCACGTCGACGGTTACTGTAGCGACAACTTCGCGATGCAGTTTGACGGGTATGTTGAATTCACCCAGATGTTTAATTGGCTCATTCAACTGAATCTTGCGACGGTCTATTTCGAAGCCTCGCTCTTTGATAAGTTCGGCAATGTCTGACGAGGTGACGGCTCCAAACATCCTATCCTCTTCTCCCACTTGTACAGCCTTGAGCAGCCGCAAGCCGT
The DNA here is from genome assembly GCA_013360195.1 of bacterium. Lineage (NCBI taxonomy): Bacteria > bacterium. The sequence continues at coordinate 116,650 of JABWCQ010000004.1, read as the reverse complement.
TGATCTGAGCATAAACGTCGCCAGCCTTACGGCGTTCCTTGAGGTCGCGCATCTGTAACGTTTTCCGCTCTTGATCCAGTCGAGCGAGATTGGACTTATTTGCAGCGAAGGCTATGCCACGCGGTATCAGAAAATTACGTGCGTAACCGGGCTTGACGGTCACCAAGTCTCCAACCTTACCGAGTGATTCAAAGTCTGTGCGAAGTATGATCTGCATCTCTGTTGGTTATGGTTTGTTCAAAATGAAACTACGGTAGGTGAAGTGAGCGTGTTCCTGATCGTCCTCTGGGGCAGGATGATGCTGTTCGTCGTCCTCAACGGAGTCCGCATGTGAATGCACGTCACTTTCAGCGCCATGTTCGCGCCGATTCAGGAATTGAATACGGCGAGCTTTTATTTCCACCCAAGTCCGTGTCGTTCCGTCTTCATTGGCAAAGCTGCGGCTCTGCAATTCACCCTCGACCAGCACTGCGCTTCCACGGTGCAGGTTTTCCTTGCAGCTTTCAGCAAGCTTGTACCAAGCCACTATTCCAATGAAGCAGACATCTTCCTTAATCCGACCACTCGAATCCTTGAACTTCCGATTTGACGCGATAGTGAAATTCGCTACTGGCACGTCGGAAGTAGTCTTCCGAAAGCTTGGGTCCTTTATCAGGTTGCCCGCGATGATGACACAATTGATATCCGGCATCTTATAGTCCGCCATACGTTCTCCCTCGTTATCCCACCAAGCGCGAATTATACGAACCGTCCTCCCTGAAGACGGTCGTTGAAATTGGTCCTACGCGGTCTGATCCTCACCAGTTTCGTCCTCCAACTCGATAACCTCTTCAATCGCGTCAATCTCTTCGACAGGCACGACTTCTGTTATCTCAGCTGGCGCTGCAACTTCCTTGGATACACCAAGAGAAGCAACTGACTCCGCATCAAAGTCCGGAACTCGCTCGGGCTCCACAACTGTCACAAGTGATCTCATCAACGACGTTGTCAGGTGCAGAACACGATCCAGTTCGTGCGTTGCTTCCGGGGCTATATCATACACAGTTAGAATATAGAGCCCATACTGGCGATGGCGAATCTCATAGGCCAATCGGCGCTTTCCCCACCGTTCCCACCGTCTGAACTTTCCGCCTTGACCGACTACCGTGTCATGGATTCTACGGATATCGGCTTCAACCTGATCGGGCTCGATATTCGGATCAAAAATCAGAACTAACTCGTACGTTTTCATTTGCTAATTTTTCCCTTTGGACTTGACGGCCTGCACAAGAACAGGCAGGGTTACTTATTCTTTATCCTTGTCGTCAACGATGATATTAAACTTATTCATCATCGACTCGATTCCACTTTCCAACCAGTGCTCAATGGCATCGGCTCCACGCCCAACCAACTCATGATAATCGGCTAGCTCTTTGCCGCGAAGCCGCTTCAACACGTAATTTCCGATATCCGCTCCGGGATAGCCACCGCCGACGCCCATTCTCATTCGCGGAATTGATTCGGTGCCAATACTTTGAATAATCGAATTTAAGCCCTTTTGCCCGCCCGGTCCTCCACCCTGACGAATGCGAAGCCTGCCAAACGGAATGTTGACGTCATCACATATTACAAACACGTCTTGAGGCCGTATCTTGTACCACCTTATCGCGGCGGATACAGGTCGGCCAGACAAATTCATAAATGAGAGCGGCTTGAAAAGAACTGTCTCAAATCCGGCTGGCATTTGTGCGGTCATGCTCTCTGCCACTGGACCCCTTCTAAAACTGACCAGAGCCCGCCTGGCCAATTCATCTAAGGTCGCAAAGCCTACGTTGTGTGGTGTATCGTCATATTCGGCACCGGGATTACCCAAGCCCACAACTAGCCGCATCTTAACTATTGATTATTCGGCAGCCGGTTTCTTCTCTCGAATCACTTCAGGCTCGGCAGAAGCGGCTTCAGCTGCCGCAGGTACGCCTTCTTCAGCCTTCTTTCCGCTGACATGTAACACAACTGCATGAGGATCCCCAAGCACAGTAATACCGTCAAGTTTGATGTCTTCGATGCGCAATGCATCGCCAACCTTCAGCTCGTTGACATCCAGATCGATATGCGCGGGCATGGCGTCCGGCAGGCACTCAATTTCTACTTCATAGATCACGATATCCAGAACGCCGCCCTGCAGTTTCACGCCGTAAGGAACGCCGACGGCATGGACTGGAACATGGACGCGGACACTCTTCGTCAAATCTACCCCGAACAGATCCACATGAATAATATCACCAAAAACCGGATGACGTTGTACTTCGCGAATTACGCAAGGGAGTTTCTGTCCACCGATCGTCAGATCAAGCACGGCCATTTCCTTGCGAAGAAGGCGATTAAGCTCGAATCTGTCAAATGAAACGTACTTGACGTCCCGATTTGCGTTGTAATACACTCCCGGAACTCGACCGCTCTTTCGCAGTTGGTGTCCTTTGGGCTGATTTGGAGTCCGCGACTCTGCGGACAAAGTTAAATGCTCAGACATTGAAGGTATTTTGAAAGTTAATTGAAAACGTTAATCGGAGGAAATAATCCCGGAAAGCATTTCGAGCTGTGCGGAATCAACCATGGATTCCCGGGACTCATCGTGGTCGTCAAGGAAAAGGTGACTAATCGACTCTTCTTCGTGAATCCTGCGAATGGCACCGCCGAATAGCTTTGCAGTCGAGAGTTTATGTATCTTATTGAACTGGTGCTCTCGAGGAGTCGGAAGCGTGTCGCAAACCCACATCGCCGTAATGGCACTGCTCTCAATGCGGTCGACTGCCTGTCCGGAAAGCACCGGGTGCGTTATCGCGCAATAGATATCTTTGCAGCCGCGCTCTTTCAGCATTGCAATCGTCGCCGACAGTGTGCCGGCAGTATCCACAATGTCATCTACAATTAAGCAGTTCTTGCCCTTGACATCGCCAATAAGGTTCAAAGCAACCGCTTGATTAGGTCCAGTCCGATACTTATCGACAATGACGAAGTCGGTTTTCATGTAATTGGCATAAAAACGGGCAAGCTTCGTTGATCCCACGTCCGGCGCTACAATCGTGAGATTCTCGATGGAGTGCATTGTAAACAAGTCGATAAACAGCCGGGAGGCCATCAAGTGGTCAAACGGTATGTTAAAGAACCCCTGAATCTGAGGTGCGTGCAAGTCCATCGTAAGGATTCGATGGATTCCTGCAGCCTGCAACAGATCTGCAACAAGTCGTGAGGTTATTGCTACTCGCGGCCCATCCTTGCGGTCTTGACGCGCGTAACCGTAATACGGGATGACTGCTGTTATCCGGCCGGCTGATGCGCGTTTGGCTGCATCAACCATGATCAGCAACTCAAGCAAATTCTCCGCGGGAGGGCAAGTCGGTTGTACTAGAAAAACATCGCGACCACGTATGTTTTCTTCGAATTGCACACCGATTTCGCCGTCCGAAAAGCGGCTAATCTTCACTTCCCCTAGTGGAAGACCGAGACATGCGGCAATCCGCTCTCCCAATGGTCGATGGGCAGTGCCGCTGAAAATTTTCATTTCGTAGCTGCGATACAATAGAGATGCTCCGTTACACCGTCAGCAACGCGATTTCTCGGAATTTTTGCATTGCCTGAGCCCATTCTCGCTGGGGCGGAAGGACTCGAACCTCCGAATGGCAGGACCAAAACCTGCTGCCTTACCAACTTGGCGACGCCCCAGTATACGCACTGTATTATCTGTCAAAGCCACTGCCATGGCCGGGTGCGACCGGACTTGAGGCTGCTTCGTCTGAAAGTCTTCTGAACTCTTCGAGGATCTGGTTTTCCATCTGCCGACGGAACTCGTTTGTAATCGGATGAGCTATGTCCTTGTATGTTCCGTCTTCTAACTTTCGGCTTGGCATACAGACGAACAGCCCTTCCTTACCCTCGATAATCTTGAGCCCGCGAATCACAAAAACATCGTCGAACGTGATGTTCACGAATGCTTTCAATTTTTCTTCGTCGCGGAGATTTACGTGAATTTCTGTAATGGTCACGATTCGACCCCTTGCTTCCCATGCAAGAATGACCTGGCCCCTCAGAGGGGGATGACTTTTTATCGATCACGGGCAACTGGTCGGCACACCTTAACCCGAAAATCCATTCTCTGGCTCAAGAGTCTTGCTGCATCCAGGGCTTCTGACTCCGAGTTATATATACCGAACAATGTGGACCCACTCCCGGATAATAAGGAGACAGGTGCACCCGTCTGAAGAAGCAGATCCCTGTACTCCCTGAGTACCGGAAATCTCTGGAAGACTATATTTTCCAAATCGTTACGCGGAAAAACTTGGGGGTAATCCGCACCCTCCTCCGTCCAGACCAGAGGCTTAAATATAACATTCTTCTCCACTTCTGTCAAGCGTAAGTCAAAATCCGCAAAGACACTGGCGGTCTCCACGCCAAAATCGGGCACCAGCACGAGAAGAGTACCGCGAAGCGAGCCTGGCATCGGCGAAATCAAGTCGCCACGGGATCTTCCTCGGGCAAGTCCGCCAAAGAGGAAGAAAGGGCAGTCTGCGCCCAATGATGCCGCAATCGGGATGAGTTTCTCAAGCGTCCAATCAAGCCCCCACAAATGGTTCAATCCAATCAGTGTCGTGGCTGCATTAGAAGATCCGCCACCGACACCTCCTTGGATCGGAAGCGACTTTAAAAGCCGGATTCGGCCTCGAAGTGGCCGACCCGAAACTCGGGACAGTTCTGAGGCCGCGCGAGCGACCAGATTCCTGTTGTCCGTGGGCAGGTCAGCACCGACTACTTCCAAGGAGAAACTCCCGGACTCCTCAAACTCCATATAATCTGACCAGTCTATTTCCTGAAAAACCGTATCCAGCTCATGGTATCCATCATCTCGCTTCCCGACGACCCGAAGACTCAAATTTACCTTCGCTGGGGAATGCATCGAGATACCATGGTCAGATGGTATGAAATCAGAAACTCGTGGCGGTGTCACAAAAGTTTGACGAGTGAACGAAAATAGCCGCTCCGTTCACCAATGTGAACGGAGCATTTTGGAGGGGTATGAAGTAGACTAAGTTGCGTCAGTTACATCTGGTGCCGCAGTATGAGGTCGTACGCGTTTCAACGCGTTCTTCCTCTTCCTTCTCTCACCGGACTCGGAGCCGTAGTAGTAATAGTACTGGTAGTAATGGAAGTAGTAGTAGTAGGTACCGTACATCTTCTTGATGTCAAGTCCGTTCAGAATGATTCCCAAGACGTTTGAACCCACGCTGCGGATCAGTCCGATTGCACGCTTCAGTTCAGATCGTCCGGTCATTCCTGAACTCACGACCAATATGGTCGCATCTGCGCGCGTTGTAAGTATCGCTGCGTCCGTCACTGCCACAACCGGCGGGCTGTCCAGGAGCACAACATCATAACGATTACGCGCCTCCTCGAGAAACATGCGCATTCTCTCCGAAGCAACCATTTCGGCGGGATTGGGTGGAATATCGCCTGCCGTAATCAAATCAAGATTCTCAACCTCTGTACGTTTTATGACATCGTTGAAGCTCAAGGAACCAATCAAGACATTACTAAGCCCATACATCTTATCGACGTTGAAGAAGCTATGAAGGGTCGGGCGTCGCAAATCGCTGTCAACAAGCAGGACACGCGAACCAGTCTGCGCAAAAGTGATCGCGAGATTGACACATGTTGTTGACTTTCCTTCCTTCGTCGCAGCTGACGTCATCAGAATAACACGTTTCGGATTGTCAATGTCCGAAAACTGAATATTCGTTCGCAAGCTCCGGTATGCCTCAGAAATCGGCGATTTCGGCGAGAAGCGTGTGATCATCTTGGATTCCAGCCGAACCTCGTCCTGTGCTGTCAGCTCCTTGCCTTGCCGCTTCAGTCGACGCCGAATATCTTCGATGTTTACAATTGGAATTGTTCCGAGCGCAGTTAATGCCATGCGCTCAAGTTCTTCCGGGGTTTTTATTGTGTCATCAAGCAAATCAATAAGTAAAGTTATTCCAACCCCAAGTGCGAGGCCAAACAACATCCCAAAAAGAATATTCAGCTTCTTCCGCGGCTTGATTGGAAACTCAGGCGGCTTTGCGGTATCAACAATTTCGACTCCGGCCGACTTCGCGGCTTCACTGATTCGGGCCTCCTCATACTTCTCGTTCAGCATGAGGTAGAGCTCTTCGTTCAGTTTCCTGTCGCGGGTGAGCCGGGCTAACACCAATGTTTTCTCCGGGAGCTGCTCAAGGTCGTAATCTACATTGGCTATTGCTTCGCGAAGCGCCTCTGCACGTGCGGTAAGAGCCTTGATCTCAACCTCGCTCTTGAGAATACTCTCAAACAATTCCTGCGAAGTCTTCAGCGGTTCAAGTGAACCTGCGCCGCCTGCAATCTTTCTTACTTCCTCAACAAGCTTGCCCTTGATCGTTTCGATTTCGTTTTCAAGAGCGTTTATGGTTACTTCTGTGCCGGGGCCAGGATTAGATACTAATGCTGCAAGTCGCGACTGTTTGTCCGCTATTTCCGATTGGAGCGTCTCAATAATCGGACTCGTGATATTGCTCATATCCTCGACAAGAGATCCCCTGACATCCTCCAGCTGCCGCTTCAGATAGTCCATTCTACGAAGCTCGGCGTTCAAATCGCTTTCGGTCTGATTATAGATAGCATGCAAATTCGTTGACTGCTCTACCATTGTGCGGGCTTCGTCATCAAGAGACGATACTCCACGGCTCTCCTTATAGGCACGTTCGAGTTCTTCCGACTGCGATAGTTGATCGCGAACGACTTCAAGCTGTTGTTCAAGAAACTGTCGGATTTCAGATATCTCGCCCCGTGCGCTCCGCAGCTTGTAGCGGTAATACTCTTCGGCAAGCGCGTTTGCAAGAAACGACGCTTCAAATGCTGAAGGCGCCCGTACAGAGACGCGCAACACGTCTGTATCCTTCAGATTCTCAACGCTTGTATTCTCGCGCAGCAACCTAACCCTGTCATCAAACGTAATCGTGTTCCCTTGCACATCCGTATCCCGCATAATCGCAAGCTCAGTTCGATACGGCGATTCGGCGAGTGACCTCAAGACGTCTTCGGCAATTCTCCGGCTGCGGAGTAACTCCGTTTCGTTCAAATTTCTCGATTTTCTAAACGGAGCCGGATCGGCATTCCTCAACGTAACGTCCACCGGATCAACATCGAGTATCATCACGCTTGCCGAGGCAACGTAGACCGGCTCCATGCGGTAGGTTAGGTATGTCGTCGCAGCGACAACCGCAAAGAAGCAGCCAATGATAATCCAGCGGCCGCGGAACAGCACGCGGAAGTACTCAGAAAATCGACTTGTATTGTCTCTGAACTCCAAATTCACCTCTCGGCTTACGAAATTCTACTCGATACCGGCCTTGGATTGCCAAGATTCGGCTCGTCCAGCCCTTCAACTCTTGGTGTATGAAAAGATAGTCCATACTTCCAGAAGAAAATCAGACCAACAACTGTTAGCGGAATGTAATTCAGAGCATGCAGAAGCACAGCGAATCCGGCGGCTCTGTCGCCCGGAACATTAAACAAGCTAAGTCCTAACACCGCAATGCCGTGATAGGTGCCTACAGCACCGGGAGCGCCCGGGATCACAAATCCGATGGTTGTGACAACAAGCATTACCAGAACCGAACCAATTAGATCGTCATGAATCAGCGGATAGCTCGGACCCGTTAGTCCCACCGCGGCCATAACAAGATAAACCATGTAAGTGTACATTGCCCAAAGCGCCAGGGAAGACAAAGCTAACCGCCAGAACAAATCACGACTTCCCATTACCCCGAGTCCTGCGCTAAAAGTTGACAGCACCTCGAGAATCCTATTTGCAGCGCTTGCAGGAAGGATGCGCAAGGCCAGATTCGCATATTTCAGGGCACGTTCCCTATCAAGTCCAAGCCAGACACAGAATCCGCCAAGAAGGAAGGCTGCCGCAGACAATAAGTAAGCACCTGTCTGCAATCGTTCAGGCAACGGATAAATAATCAATGCTGCCGCAATATACGGCACCATGTACACAAGGTCTATCAGACGTTCTGCGACGATGGTGCCAAATGCTGCGGGGCGGGATAGTCCGGTCAACTGGTGAATCACTTGCGCCCTGTAAACTTCTCCCAGTCTCATCGGCAATAAGTTGTTTGCCATATAACCGATTGTCATCGCACCAAAAGTTGGGAGAAGCTTTATCTGCGTCAATGTCAGCAGAGTTAGTCGCCAACGCCAAGCTCTTAGCAACTGCGTCGCATAAAAAACCACCCCTGCAACCAGTATGTAAATCCACTCTGCATTCCTAATTACGGCTCCGAGCTCGCCCAAGTTAAACCTTGGCGATCCAAAAAGCGCTATGAACGGAGTCATCTCGCCACTAATCAGCGAGATAAAGTGCGGCTTAAACGCAGTCAGATACAGAAAGAACAGACTAATTGCGAGGCTAAGCAGAATTTTCGAGAACCGATTCTTCATCAATGAATGCAATTAGGGTGTTCTAAAATCAATTGAGTTTTCTTCTGGCACTGACGGCGGAACGAACAGATTGCTGTCAAGCTGGACAGATTCATGCCACATCAAAATATCGTAACTGCTAACAGTCAGTCCCTCATCGTCGATAAAGGTAATTTGCTTGGGAGAACGCCTGCCCCGTTCAAAAACCATTTCGACCTGTCCGGACACTTCTGCGGAAACTGCATCAAGAGTAAGTATCGTGTCACCATTTGAACCAGCCCTCAAATCAACCGGAATCAGATCGCGGTTCAAACTTAAAAGCACTGCTTCGGGAGACCACTCCGAACGAGGCTGCGGATCCTCAAGCAAGAGCGTCTGCTGCTCCTTCAATAGTCGCCATTGCAGATTTGAAGTTTCACAATGGGTCCATTCAGGAGTATCGTGATAAAACGCACTTGGCCTTTGCAACGCAAGCCTTCCAGCCAGACCTTCCGAAGGAAAACTACTGCCTGTTGCCAAGTAGCCGATTTCCAGTGACGGCAAAGAACGCAAATGTTGTTCCACCGAAGCGTAAAACTCGTCTGCCAGGCCATTTGCAAATGCTGCCTGCAAATGCAGAAGTGTCACTAGAACTTTCTTAATGCTGCTCAAGGTCCATTAAAGTCTGTTCATCAGCAAGTACTGCCCGGGCTTTCGACCCGTCGAATGGTCCAACTATGCCCGCCCTTTCAAGCTGATCTATCAATCTTGCAGCTCTGCTGTAACCAACTTTCAACCTTCGCTGAAGAATTGAAACACTGCCTTGGCCGGTTCGTACGACAATTTTTGCCGCTTCGAGGAACAAGGGATCGCGTCCTTCCTGCATCCCATCTGCCGCTCCGCCACCTTCACGTTCGTCCTGCGGATCCAACGGCAGCACCAATTTGTTCTTAGGTGCAGGCTGTCGTCTAATGTGTGTGATTACTCGGGCGATTTCGCTCGACGTCAAGAGAGCGCCCTGTACACGCTGCGGCGCAGGTTCTTCGGGATGCTGGAATAGCATGTCACCTTGACCCAGCAACATTTCAGCTCCATTAGTATCAAGAATCGTTCTTGAGTCCACTTTCATGGCGACACGAAACGCAATTCTAGCAGGGAAATTTGCTTTGATTACACCTGTAATGACGTCAACAGAAGGTCGTTGAGTCGCCACAACCATGTGGATTCCCACAGCTCGCGCCAACTGTGCCAATCGTGCTATCGGCTCTTCCACTTCACGTTGTGCAGTCACCATCAAGTCGGCAAGCTCATCGATGATAACCACAATATACGGCATCGGTCGTTCGCCTTCTCTCGGCGAATCCTTGACCATTTCGTTGTACTCTGATAACTGCCTGGCGCCTCGCTCAGCGAGCAGATCGTAACGGTGCTCCATCTCAACGAGACAGCTTCGAAGTACCTTTACTGCTTCATCAGGCTTGGTAATCACATGCTCGCTCAAGTCAGGACGGTGCGTTAGATGGTGGATCCGCAATTCGTTATATGCGGCAAGCTCGAGTTTTTTGGGGTCCACCATTACGAACTGAACTTCTTCTGGTGTTGCACGAAGGAGTATTGACGTTATAATTGCATTTACGCAAACGGACTTGCCCGATCCTGTGGTCCCGGCGATAAGTAGGTGCGGCAATGATCCTAAGTCTGCAGTCAGTATCTCACCGTTAACGGTTCTTCCAAGTGCAATGGTGAGTTTGGACTTTGCTGACTGAAACTGTGACGACTCAACAACTTCACGGAAAGTAACCAACGCCGGTTTTGGGTTTGCGATTTCAACACCGACCGCCGCCTTGCCTGGAATCGGTGCAAGGATACGCAGTCCTCGCGCGCGAAGTGCGAGGGCGATGTCATCCGCAAGCGCCTCAATTCGCGACACTTTCACGCCTGGTGCAGGGGCAAGTTCGAACTGTGTAATGACTGGGCCTGGATTCACTTGAGTAACTGTTGCCTTCACGCCAAATGTCTCCAGACTCTTCTCGAGAAGAGCCGCATTATGCTGCTGCTCGTCTTGCTGCATTCCGCCTATTCGATCTGGAGGCGGGGCGTTAAAGCAATCTGCCGATGGAAAGACGTAACCTGTTTCGTCATCAACGGGCATCGTAATCTGTTCAGGCCTCTTTGAGGACGTGAGCCTTGCGCCTGTGACAGGGTCGATTCCGTCTCCCAGGTTATGGATGACCTTGCCGGGGGCACCGTTACCTGCTGCTCCCTGTTGGATTTGCTCTGATACCGTATCTGCTGTGGCTTGCGTGGCGAAATCGATGTTTATCTCCGGAATTGAATCCGACTTTGATCGACGAGTAGAAAGCCACTCCCGCATCAACCGCCACGCCGGTACGAACGACGGCAAGGGAAGGTTTCGCGCTCTTCCCGCCAAATTCGCCGTTTGTGCGGCTCTCCGTTCAATCCACTCACTGAAACCTGCGACCGTCATAGACAATCCGACGAGCATGAGCACGCACATGATGAGTACTGCGCCGAATCTTCCCGTAAGCTCTTTCAATTCTTGAGCTGCCCAGTGTCCAAATTCTCCTGAATGCGTGTAGTAATTGGCGACATTGTCTCCATGTATGAGATCCCCCAAAACACCAATCGTTGCGGATGTCCAAAGTCCGAGCGCCAATATCCAAATCGTGAGCACTAATGCGCTGCGGCGAGAATGACGTCGGACGAATGTCCAGCCCCATATTCCGGCTATCATCGCTAAAGTCATGGACGGCCACTGGCCCATGAACATCGGACCAAGCACAGCAGAAATGAACTCTCCGAATCTTCCGACCGCATTTTCCGCCCTTGGGCCAAAGTCCTGATACGGGAAGTCGCTTCTCGAATGTGATGCTAATGCGGCAATGACGAGCACGGCAAATCCCAACAACAAAATGCCCGCCACGATTGGAGTGGACGAGCGTTCAATTGGCTTCGATGAGTTCTCGTTGACTTTACGAACCGCCATTTGTTCTTGTAACCCGGATCTTGCCTTCTATGAGTGCTGGAACAATCTGATGTATATCCACTTTTGAGCAGTGGTCTAGATCATCACTAAAACCCAGACCTGCGAGATACTTGCCGTGATAACTATTTCGAACAACTTCGGCAATCTGCGATCGATAGTACCTGAACAGATCAAGCGACCCCTGAGCACCGTCATTGCCTATTCCGTTGCCATTCTGCAGACTATCCACTATTTTGCCAGCGCAGACAAAGTCCTCGATGGAGAACTTTCCGTTTCGGCCCGAACACAATACGGAGACGTCAAGTTCGCTCTTGCGCGCTTCAGCTGCAACCGCTGTGAAATTATTAAAACATCCCACGACAATCATCTCTGCCGGCTTTGCGCGAACAAGTGTTGGTGAACCATTCGTCGAAGCAAAGACAACTGTGCGGCCGGCAATTTGTTCTCGAGTGTATTCAAAAGGCGAGTTACCCAGATCAAAACCTTCAATCTGCTTGCCGTCCCGCTCGCCACCCAGGATCACGTCGTTGCGGCCGGCTTTCACGGCAAACTCTCCTGCCTCAGCCGGAGTGGCTACCGGAACCACTTCGCGCGCACCGTTCGCCAGCGCCTGCGTAATCGTCGAAGACGCGCGAAGCACGTCGATCACGATTGCGAAGGATCCGCGCACATCATCCTCAGTCCACTCCTTCGGAGTGGCAAAAACACGAATGTTTGTCACGACTTCTGCTCAGTATGGACGCTTGTAGAACGGAGGCTTTACGACCTTCGCGGGAACTGACTTGTTATGACATACAACAAAGACGCTTGAACCAACTCCCGACAACTCCGTGGGTACATAGCCCATTGCAATCCCTTTGTTCAAGCACGGAGACACCGTACCAGAAGTCACGTGACCAACTGTATTACCTGCACTATCGTGAATGACATAGCCATGCCTGGGGAATGCATTGCCCTCGAGTTCCATTGCCACGAGCTTTCGTTTAATTCCGGAATCGCGCGCGCGCAGCAGAGCATCCCTGCCAATAAAATCACCCTTGTCAAGCTTTGTAATCCACCCAAGTCCTGCCTCAAGAGGGTGGGTAGTATCATCAATGTCATTGCCGTACAAACACATCTTCATCTCAAGCCGCAGTGAGTCTCGCGCACCTAGGCCAATTGGTTCAATATCAAACTCCCTACCTGCCTCCAAAACAGCTCGCCAAATTGTCACGGCGTCTTCGTTAGCAACATAGAGTTCGAACCCGTCTTCGCCAGTGTAGCCCGTCCGCGCTATTACGGCAGTTCGACCGAGGAGTTTACCGTGTATGAAATGATAATTGGCGACAACTGACAGGTTGGACTCGGTTAATTTCTGAACAACTGCGGCGGCATTTCGACCTTGCACAGCCATAAGCGACGTTTGCTCAGATCGATTTTTGAGAATCACATCACCCATTGTGTTGCTCGAAAGCCAGCTCCAGTCCTTTTCCAAATTCGAGGCATTGACAACAACCATGATGTGATCTGCACTCTTGTAAATCAGCAAGTCATCTACGATTCCGCCGTCCGGTTTGCACATACAAGAATATTGCGCCTGGCCGATGTTCAGACCCTTCACGTCGTTTACCGTCACTCGATTCAGATACTCCTCTCTGTCCTTTCCGGTGACAATGAATTCACCCATATGTGAAACGTCAAATACTCCGACTGTATTCCGAACCCGAAGATGTTCAGCCCGAATTGAGTGATATTGAATTGGCATTCTGTAGCCGGCAAAATCCACCAGCTTCGCCCCGAGCGCTTCATGCTCGGCCGTAAGCGCCGTATTCTTCAAAATAGCTCCGTTTATGTAATTTGCTGCCTTGTATTTCTATATGAGTATGCGGCTTTCAGCCATTTCGCCGCGAAAACGTATCGACTGTTGACGTGTCAATCTGTTCAGAACTCTTTAGCTGAATGATGCGGACTGGCACAGATGCCGGTCTGTAACCCTCGTTCATGACCATCTTCTGACCATCATTGGAAACCAGAAATGTCAGATAACCCGCAGCTACATCGCTTTTCATGTGCGTTGTCACATATGTGAACGTCGTCATGAACGGCCAGCGAGGTGATTCCAGAATCGTCTTCGCGTTCGCGGGTATCCGAAGCTCGTCTTGTGCCCAACGCAGTTTCTTGTAACCTACAATATCCGCGGGCTTCTTCATGTAAATCAACAATGCGCCGGGGTCATGTTCTGCAAGTGATATCATTCTACTGTGCGTTGAACACACGACCGCCGCGAGAGAATCGAACTCGCCGAAATACGTCTGCAGCGAAGTCCATGCTCCGTCGCCGGGCAGCGGTGCATAAACTGTCAATGGAATGCCCGCACCGCCAATCTCTTTCCACGAATCAACTTCACCCTGTAATATCCGCCGCAAGTTTACACTGTCGAGATGCTCAACCGCCAGACTCTCACGCACCAGCAGATACACAGGATAGTGCGCAACGGGATAGGAATACAACTTCTTGCCAAACTTCGAAAATGCGAGCGATTCTTCCTGACTCAATGCACGATCAAGAAACGCTTCCTCGATTCGGTCGTTCAGCAAGGAATCCAAAAGTGACTGGGTTGAATGCCTCCAAACACCTACGTGGGCAGCTGCATGCAAATCAGAGTACTCCGTTGCTACAAACCGAGCCAATTCGAAAACAGCGTCGCTGCAGCCGATTTGTGCCGAACCTTTTGTAAATGACTCCTCCGGCTCACGTTCCTTGCAGCTCATGACTGTTAGCGCGAGTAGCAAGGAAATCCAGAATATTCTTGTCACGTTAATGCTCCCATGGCCGTCCATAATCGCCACCATATCGTCTGCGCTCGCCTTTCGGTGTCCGGGAGACAACAAACCGATGAATACCCAGCAGAATCACAGTCACACCCATGATTGGACGAAGACCTGTTCCTTTCGGGAGTTCTTTGAGTAACGTCCCTGTCAGTATTAACACACCAAGAACCGCGAACGCAGCCGGCAAAATCCAGCGCGTTATCATTTGCAAGAAAGCACTAGTTTGAGACCTTGAACTTAAATGGTATTGCAACCCAAACGGCGACGGGGCGATTCTGTTGCAGTGCAGGTGTGAACTTCCACTTTGGAATCACACGCGCAACTTCATCCTCAAAGCCGAGGCCTGCCGGTTTGACATCCACTACGTGCCATTCAGTCACATCACCCTTTTCGCTAATGTGAACCCAAACAAACACTCTGCCGCTCATCCCGGTCCGTCTTGCAAGTTCCGGGTAGGCTGGCTGCGGATTGATTTCGTACAATGCGGCTGGTGCGACTTCGAAAATCGAAAAACCCGTTTCCCATGGGGGTTTGATCCCCGCCAAACCCTCCGAGGTGTCGATGCCTTCCACCCCACCCTGCCCAGACGCTCCGGTATCAATCGTTCCATCAAGGTGACCGTTGCTGCTCAGAGGAGGCAGTTCCTCTTCCGGTAACGCAATTGAATCCAATGGCAATTCATCTACCGAAAGTACCTTTACAAAATCCGGCTGCTGAGGTGCGCTGGGTCGAATTCTCTCCGGCACCGGAGGAGGAACTATGTCTTCGCGAACCGTTGGGAAACCCGTGACTTCAATTATCACATCATTCGCAACAGGTTTCTGCGTTTCCGGCCATAACCCCAGCAGGGCAACGGCCGCACTGTGCAGGAACACGCTGACAACAAGTCCTTGCAGCAGATAACGTCCAAGATTGCCTTTCAAGTAAAGTGCACCAAGCGGCAGCCTCTTTGTCTTCGTTCCGGTTTCCATGACACCTCCTTGCCCGCAAATGCGGCGCAATTAAGAATGTAACTCCGGGACCCACACGAAGGAAACAAGTATTTTACAGAGCGCAAGACCGCACGACGAATCGCCGCGCGGTCAAAACAATTTTGCGGCAGGATTACTGAACTTTGAAGTTAAAAGGAATTGCAATCCACACACCGACCGGATTACCCTGTTGAATTGCCGGTGTAAACTTCCATTTTGGCAGTACCTTCTCAACTTCTTCTTCAAATCCAAGCTTCTCTGGCTTTGCCTGCACAATCCGCCACTTCTTGACTTCACCTTTCTTGTCAACATAAACCTGTGCGGTCACCTTGCCAGACACGCCTGCTTGCTGTGCTAATTTCGGAAATGCCGGTTGTGGACTGAAATCAGGGAGCGGCTGCGGCGGTACCTCAAAGGGAATAAATTCTTCGTAGCTTGGAATATCATCGCCGGATTCTTCAAGCACAAGCTCAACACCTTCGCCGATACCTAGTGTATCCGTGCCGTACTCTTCGACGATTGCCGCCACGAGTTCTTCCTGTTTCATGATTTCAGGCTGCTCTTCTATCGTCTCTTCACTTACGGCAATCGGAACAACGACCTTGGGAGGTGCAAGTTTCGGACGCTCAATCTTCGGTGGCGCCTGGTTTGGGTTCAGCCTCTTGAGCTTTTCAAGGATTGATGGGTCAACAACAACCACGCGATCCGGTGGAGGTATCTCCTCCTGAAAAAGCGAGGCCACAAACGGTGCAGCCACCACGGCAGTGTGCACTGCCACACTGAAGGCCAGACCGCGAATAAGGTTGCGACCGACGATCTTCTTCAGCTCAATCGCGCCGTATTTGCCTTTTTCAAGTTCTTCTAAGAAATTCATAATTCACCGCCCTTTCAACCGGCGTGAAACGGCATTTAGAGTTGTTGACCGGGAGGCGCGAAACGTGCCTCAATTTCTTCAGGCGTCGGTAGCCCTTCTGCTCCGGCCGTTTGAAATCCTGCGGCTCGAAGCATCGAATCGTCCAATGTCGTGTAATGATCGATCGAAAATCTCGTCGTGCCAACCAAATTGAACTCATCTACCAAATCCACCAAGGACATGAACTTTGCTTTTGGATGGACTCGGGCAACGACCACGACACTGTCTCCATAGCGATCATAGCGAGATTTCAAACTGTCCCGCAAGTCGGTCCACATCAAGGGTTTCGCCAGCGTATCGCCGATCTGCAGCGCCAACGAGTCATTATTCAACACGTAAAACTGGAGAAGCTTTTCCTTGAAGACCTTCCCCGGCTGAGCCACCTCGTTTGGCGGAGGCAAGACCATTTCCATTGCCGTCGGCAAACGGAATACGGTTGTCACCATGAAGAATATCAACAGCAGGAACGCGATGTCTACCATCGGCGTCATGTCAATTCGGATCGCGACTCTGGGCCGCTTCCATGCTTGACCGCCGCTCGATTTCTTGGGTCCACCTACATCTACAGCACCCATTTTCTATACCTTAGCTTTCTTCAACTTCGGTGACCATGTTCACGAACAGAAGCTCATTCTTCTGAAGAGTCTGCAGCACTTTTTCGATCGTGCCATAGGAAGCGTCCTTGTCCGCTTTCAACACGACCTTATCAACTAGTCTCTTCAGCATCAACCTTTCAATTGGTTTCACAATCGAATCCGGCTGGAATTCGATGCCACGGGTCGTTAAACCCTTTACTTCTGCCAATCCGTTCTCAACGTCCAGTGCGGCATTGTCCAGCGTCATGAAGACCCGGTTGTCTTTTGGAATCGTGATTACAATAATTCCCGTTTCCGGCAGCGGTCGTATCGAATGTGATGAAGGAGCCTGAACGTCTACTTCAGCAGGCTTCTTGAACACCGTTGTTGACATGAAGAATATCAATAAAAGGAATGCAATATCCACCATCGGTGTCATATCGATGGATATCGGAATCCTGCGTTTCTTGGGAGCAGCCATAAGTTGTCCTTACTTGTTTGTGCTTGCCCGGACTCCGATTACACTTCCTTGTCCTTCAGGATCTCCACCATTAAGTACGCAGCTTCATCAATCTCATAGTTGAACTGGTCAACCTTATTCACGAAGAAGTTGTAGCAGACGATACCGACGATTGCCGCAAACAATCCGAGAGCGGTGTTCACCAGCGCCTCGGAAATACCACGTGCAAGCTCGGCGGCATTCGGCGCGCCCTGCGTGGACATAGCGGCAAACGAACGGATCATTCCGATCGTCGTGCCTAGCAGTCCGACCATCGTAGCCACTGAAGCTATCGTAGAAAGAGCAATCAGATTTCTTTCCAGGAACGGAACTTCAAGCAGTCGTGCTTCATTAATCGCTCTTTGAGTTTCCGAGATCTTCTTCTCCATATTCACCGACTTGTCATTCGCCACACGAATCCACTGCTCCGCGCCTGCCTTCAAGACCGCGGCAGCTGATCCACGCTGCTCGTCCGAAATCTTTACAGCATGGTCATACTTGCCATCCCGAACTGCTTTAGTGAATTCAGAGAAGTAGATCGGCAACGGACGGGCTCCGCGCGCCTTGCCCAACGTGATGATGCGCTCAATAACGAAAGTCAAGAGCATCAAAGTCAAAGTAATCAGAAATGGCACGATGGGTCCGGCCAAGGCAATCTGGTGAATTAGGGGCGTTTCCTCTGGGCCTTTGTCCATGGTCGGCAAAATACCCCAATAGAAAATCGAGGAGATGACCAGCGCTGCGAGAAGCGTGATCGTCGTAAAAGTTCCTTGCTTCATGCTTTAGTTCCTTTTTCCAATCAGTTGAAACCCGGGATTGGAGAGTTTATCTCATCTGCTTTAAATAATTTCCGACTTCTTCACACTTTTCCTGTCCGGTCGAATTGCCAAGACTCGCCGCACGACAATAGGCATTCTTTGCCTTCTCCACTGTTGCCTTGTCCGGTTTGTCTACCGAGAAAAAGTAGCTGTCCCCCAGAAATACCCATAAGTCTCCGCTGTTCGGGCATGCCTTCACACCCTCCAGCAAAACGTTTATCGCGGCGCCGTAGCGCTCGCGTTTCAAATCAATGTATGCATTAAGCTGATGCGCATCACAATTCCCCGGATCGCGCTCAATTACGCGGTTAACTGCTTCCCTCGCCTTGTCGTACTGTTTCGTCTCGATATAGCTGTTAACCAGGATCAGCCCGTATTTGTCTAGCATCGCGGTGTCCGCCGCAAGAACATTCAGATATTCCGCCAACCGGGCCTGATCATCGAGCCGCTGCAACAGGCTGATTTTTCTCGTAACATCACTCGCAGAATTCGGTGTTAGCTCCAGCTGCCTTTCTGTGTAAAACAGTGACGAATCGAGCTTCTCAAGTTTGTCGAAGGCACGTGCGATGCTTGCATACACATCCTGAAGTTTGGGAAGCTCTTGAGAGCTGTACATTGCATGCTGCATGATTGCAACGGACAGTTCAATCAACTCGTTTTGCAACGGATGCTTCCCATCAAGCTTCGCTGCCGGATCGCGCAAGGTCATCTCGGCCGACCGGTATTTTGCCACAAGCGCAAGGGTTTGAGCTGTACGCTCTGCATCGGTAACTACTGGAATCGAAGGGACGGATGGGACGGATCCGTCTCCCACGGGCACCGGGGGTTTTGGCGGAATGGGTACTTTGGGCGTTGCCGCACTGGCCTCAAAGCTTTCCGCCTGCTTCTGAAACTCATCTGCCAGCCGGATTTTTGATTCTTCAGACAGTGAATCCTGCTGCGACGTAAAAAACAGCGAACGCCCGACAAAATACTCCGCTTCTGCCAGGGATAGCTCAATGTCTGTACGGTCCGGCCTGAGCATCAGCGCCTTCCTCAACGGTGCAAGAGCGGCGGAATAAAAATTCTTCTTTTCCGTCTTGGAAAGATCAACGTAGCTTCGTCCCAGCCAGTAATTCGCCAGGAAGTTCTCCTGGTCCTTCTCCACCGCTTTCTGAAACTCAGCCGCGGCCTCAGCATATCGCTTCGCAGCAAACCTCAAGCGCCCGCGAAGATAGTCGACTTGCTTGTTGTCAGGGTCTCTGTCCTGTACAATCTTGAACAGCTTGTCGGCCTCATCATACTCCTTCAACGCAAGAAGTGTTTGACCATATTCAAAGGCAATATCGGGATTTCCCTCGTCAAGACTCCAAGCTTTGGCGTAGTTATCCTTGGCAAGCGTCGTGACCCCGGCGTTGCCGTAAATTCGGGCAAGAATCAGTGGATATAATGGGTTGTCAGGGTGCTTTGCTGTGGCACTGGCAAGAATTGGAGTTGCTTCGCCAATCTTGTTCTGCTTTCCCAGTATCAAAGCCCGGGAGACTTTGATCTCGTCAATTTTACCCTTAGGGTCTTTCTTTTCTGCTGCAGAGACGATGCGGTCGGCATCTTCAAGACGATTCAAAGCAACAAACACAGTTGTCAAATCAACTACTGCATCCGCCTGCTTTGGATTCAACGCAAGTGCCTGCTCATAGTACTGAATTGCCAAAGTCGTATCGCCGAAGAACAATTCGGCGCGACCACGAAGCCGCCAAGCCTCTTCGTTCTTTGGTTCGAGGTTTGCCCCTTCTTCCGCTAATGCGCGGACTTCATCCCAATTGCCGGTTTTGGCAAGTTCGCGGGCCCTGTCGAGTGGCGGATTGGCTGCATAAATGCTCGCACACGCCGAGAGAATGGCCGCTAAGTTAAGTATGTTTTGAAATCGTAAGCGCATTCACGTTGAACATTTGTCCCCCAACTTGAGGGACAAGTGGAGCGGCGGGGTTTTGTGAGGTTTTTTGAACCTCTCAATATACCCAACCGAAGCAAAAAGAGCAAGTTAGCAAACATTTTTGGGACGCTTTTGGACTCTGCAAAGGAGAGTCCTGTCTCCTTCAGTCCCAAACTGATGTTGCTGTAATACCTGTAGTTAATTCTTGTTACCCGGGCGAGTCTTCACAGATGACGAGGCCACTGCCTTGGCCTGTTCGAACATGCCCATCGCAGCTTGTATCTGCTCGTCATCTTGGAGCCTAATCAGGTTGTAAATATCCCGATTGTTGAACACTAAACCGGCAATTTCACCTTTGAGCTGAGTCTTGGTAAAGGCAATATCCTGTTCCCAACGCGGATCGTCAACTTCGATCTTGCGATCAATACAGAATTGCTTGAAGTCACCAAGCATCTCATCAGTCACTTGAAAACTCTTCGCAAAATCCTCGTGATCCTTGCTGATATTCGGGTTCTTGACCACGTATTCTGATGCCCATTCAAAGTACATTCTCTTACTGAAAAGCTGCGCGGTCAAAGTGTTTGTCTTGCTTGGTACCACCGTGCTGTCCGGAGTTATCCCTCCGCCACCATATACAACTCTGCCGCCATCGGTCAAGAACTGCTCGCGGGGAGTCGTATCTTGCTCAGCAATCTCCGGTGCATTCGGATCTTCTTCGTCACGTCCCCCCATGACATACTCGGCAAAGCCGTTGTCATAAGGTCGCTGAATCAGCCTGCCTGTTGGCGTGTAATAACGCGCTGTTGTTATACGCACTACCGATCCGTCCGGCATCGGATACGGTGTCTGAACTAGCCCCTTGCCAAAGCTGACTTGACCCACGACCAATCCGCGATCATGATCTTGAATCGCACCGGATACAATCTCTGATGCAGATGCGCTGCCATGATTTATCAGGCAAATCAAAGGCATATCGTATTTGGCTCCGATGCCTGTTGAACGAAACTCTGAGTTGGACTTCGGCGTGCGTCCCTTCGTGTAAACCAGTAGCATGTCCTTTCTCGGCATAAAAAGATCCGCAACCCGCCAGGCTTGATCAAGATACCCGCCCGGATTCCCACGCAAGTCGAGCAACAATTGTTTCATCCCGATTGCCTTGAGGCTGTCCAATGCGGATACGACTTCATCCGTGGTTGTGGCCGTGAACTGGCTGATTCGGACATACCCTGTTTCCTTGTCGGGCATTAAGAAAGCTGCACCAACTGAGAATATGGGAATCTTGTCTCGCACGATTTCGAACTCTAGTGGAACTTCAATCGTGGGTCGCTCAATCGTCACTCGGACTGTTGAACCCTTTTCACCTCTGAGCTTTTCAAAGACCTCTTCATTCGAGATCCCGTACGCGGAAAGCCCGTCTATATGCGTGATTCTGTCTCCTGCACGAATTCCAAGTCTGTCAGCGGGCGTTCCGGGTATCGGCGAGATCACTGTCAACCAGTCATTTTGAATTGTGAACTGAATTCCAATCCCTTCAAAGTCGCCACGGAACTGCTCCGTAATTCGCTTCTGCTGGTCCGCCGGGATATACACTGAGTGCGGATCAAGCTCCTTCAACATTCCTTCAATTGCGCCTTCAAGCAGTTTGGCGGCATCAGGCTCTTCAACATAGTTGTCCCGCACTGACCGCAAAATGTAGTTCAGCTTATTCAGCTGCATGTTGACGTCGCCGCTGTTGTCTGCAAAGAGAGCTGGGCTCCACAACAGACCTATACCGCCGACAATGACACCCAGGACCGCCATGATGAAGTAATTTCTTGTTCGCTTCAATCTAATTCTCCTGCTTGACGATGTTCGAGTAATGCTCTTTCATTAGCTCGATCTCTGCCTCTGTTAAATTCCGGCCCCGACGACTCATCACCAGCCTGGCTGATTCTGCAGTTCGCTCAAACGGTTCAACATGAAAACCGTCGCTGCCGCCCCATGAAAAACTTCTTATAAACCGAGGCGGATAGCCGCCCCCGTAAACGTTGCACCCTATGCCCACCACCGACCCAGTATTGAACATGGTGTTTATTCCTGTCTTCGTGTGGTCCCCGCAAATCAGTCCAACGAATTGCCTGCCGCTGTCCACAAGTTTCTGATTCACTTTCACTTTGACATTGCCGTAGTCATTTCTGAGATTTGAAACGGTGGTGTCTGCGCCCAAATTTACCCATTCTCCAAGGTGACTATTGCCAAGAAAACCTGAATGCTGTTTGTTGCAATAGCCCTGCATGACACTCGCGCTGATTTCCCCTGAGATTCGGCAATGCGGGCCGAACGTGCTTGCACCATATATTGCAGCTCCCGCCTTAACCCGGCAGTGATCACCTAGTGCAAGAGGGCCCTTGAGGTAACAATGCGGTTCAATGACCGTATCCCGGCCAATCCAAACAGGCCCTTCCGTCGTGTCAAATACAACTCCGGGCATCACCACAGTGCCGTCACCAGCGAAAACCATTGGAGTCCCTACTATTTGGACACCGCCAGAGACCTCGAGGTTTCCTGAACCCATTAACTCTTTGTACTCACCCGCCATCCCTACAGCAAGGAGTTTCTGGTTAAGGGCCATGTAATCCCATATGAAGTGGGCAGCTTCCCCGCCAAATGTGGAAATCTCAGCACTCGCCCGTATTACTTTAACGAGCGATTCCGCAAGCAGGGTTCCTGATGATCCTGACAATTCTGAAACGGTTTTCCCGTCCAGCTTCGCCCAAAGGACTTGTCCAAACGAGTCGACAACCGCTTCAGGCAGTGGAGTCTTGGTGGCAGGAAGGTGCAAGACTCGCCCATTCAGGAAGACGATGGGTTCCTGCTCGCTTGGCCAATCGTCGTCAAATCCCGCCAGTTCTCGGGAGCGCAGAGTAAGTGAAGAACGAGGTCGGAGGGACACGGAGTAGCCCGCGAGGCGAAGCTCGGCCAGCCACTGCCCAAGGGACCCGAGTCCTGACCGGATTTCCCAGGACGGACGGAGCACGTTCAAAGGAAACAGGTGGCCGGCAGTGAACTGGTCTTCGAAAACAACAAGTCTCTTGCTCGTCAGCCATTGCGGAGCAATGTATTTGTGAACAACTTCAAGCACGCACGAAGAACTTTCCGGGAAGCTGTTTGATGTAACCCTTTAGCTCCATCATCAGGAGTCGGCTCAATACTTCACCCGTTCCCTGTGATGCCTTTTCAGCAAGGATGTCAATGTGTATCTTATCTGATGAAGGAATCAGCTCCCAAAGCTTCAGTTCAGGTTCGGCAAGCGCAGGCGCCGGGGCCGCTTCGACTACATCCACGGCTCTCGTCGATATTTTTATCAAATCCAGAATATCCTGACCTGAATCAATCAGCGCTGCTCCTTCCTTTATCAACTCATGGCAACCCTTGGCTTTACCGCCAACCACAAACCCGGGAACGGCTCCTACTTCGCGACCAAAGGACAGAGCAAGTCGGGCAGTTATAAGTGCTCCTGACTTCTCAGGTGCCTCAACCACTATCGTTGCCGATGACAGACCGGCAATGATGCGATTTCGTTGTGGGAACGTATAGACCGTCGGAGGAGTACCCGGAGGGTATTCGGAAACAAGGGCGCCACCGGATGCGACAATTCGCTCCGCGAGTGCCTTGTGGCTTTCCGGATAGACAATATCAATGCCGCAGCCAAACACGGCTTCAGTGGGAAGACCGCGGTCCAATGCCGCCGCATGTGCCGCACCGTCAATTCCACTGGCAAGGCCACTCATGACGTGAATTCCCGAACCGGCAAGCGATGAAACGAGTTCCCGGCACGCTCTTTTCCCATAGTCGCTCGCGCGGCGGGTCCCGACAAACGCAACTCTGCGAGCATTCAACTGGAGGTTACCTTTCACAAACAAGACAGCAGGTGCGTCTTGCTCAAGTTCTCTGAGTAGCGGAGGGTACTCCTCATCCCAGAAACTGACCACATTTGCGCCATGACCTGCTGCCGCCACAAATTGCTTGCGCCCTGCTTCACCCTGCGAAGCAGACTTGTGGATCGCCTCAATCGCCTTTTCCCCTATTCGAGGCACCGATCTGAGCGCACCATCACCGGCATGAAACACTTTCGATGGCAATCCGAACTCCTTGACCAGACGAATGGCGCCCCACGCGCCGATTCCAGGTATCGCCAACAAGTTCAGTAGTGCGACCTTCTCTGTGTCGTTTAGTCCCACTCGTCCTCAAACTCCGATTCAATTGCCTTCTTGCCCGGCTCCGGCAAATCATCCGGCTCTCGAAATATCTTGGGGATGGGCGCACTCTCCAGCAATAACCACAGCTTCTTGATCAGCTCCTCGATTCCTTCGTGTGTTGCCGATGAAATCGAATGCTTCCACGGACCCTTGGGAAGAGGTTCGCCCTCCGGCAGCAAATCCTTTTTTGACAGGACTATCAAGCTCGGCCTCTTTAATAAGTCCGGATTCCATTGCTTCAGTTCAGCCTTCAGAATCTTCAAGTCCGCTTTTATGTCCGTGCTCGTCGCATCAAGCAGAAACAGTAGGATTCTTGTTCGCTCCACATGTCTCAGAAATTCAAACCCCAGCCCTTTACCCTCCGACGCCCCTTCAATCAGCCCCGGCAGGTCTGCCAGCACGAAGCTCGTATACTCCGTTGGACGAACGATACCGAGATTCGGTGAAAGAGTCGTAAACGGATAAGGCGCAATTTTTGGCCTGGCGGCAGTCAATACGGATAAGAGCGTGGATTTTCCTGCGTTGGGCAGACCGACCAACCCTACATCTGCCATCAGCCTTAGCTCAAGCAGAAGATTCCGTTCAACCCCCGGTTTCCCGTTCGTGGCTTTTCTCGGAGCCTGATTTCGGGCTGTCACAAAGTTGTAATTGCCTTTGCCGCCCCTGCCCCCTTCCGCAATGCACAAGCGCTGTCCGGGTTCCGACAAATCTGCGATCAACCCCTCGTCAGTGAAGACTTGAGTACCAACGGGCAAACGTAATTCAAAGTCCTTACCGCCCTTACCACTGCACTTCTTTCGCCCGCCCATTTCGCCATTTTCGGCATAGAACTCAACCTGATGCCGTAAGTCCATCAGCGTGTGCAGCTGCGGATCGGCAATCAACCATACCGAGCCACCATCTCCGCCGTCGCCGCCATCTGGTCCCCCGAGCGGTCGGTAGGCTTCGCGCAAAAACGAAACCCTGCCATCGCCGCCATCGCCGGCTTTCACATATATTTTGGCTCGATCAACAAACATTCTTTATGTAGTAGTTTTATTAGCAACACCACTTGCGACACTGCCCGGCGATCATCTCTTGCAATTGTCTGTATCACTTAAAGTATTAGGGCCGGGTGCGCTTTGGTTCACACCCGGCCCCTACAAGGACTCAAACCGAATCTAACTGTGTTCCAGCCAGATTACTTCATGAGCATCATCTTGCGCGTTGCGGAAACTCCATTGGCCTCGAGACGGTACATGTAGACGCCGCTCGCAAGCCTTGAAGCATCAAACGCGTAAGTATGAGCACCTGCTGACAACGCTTCGCCGTCAACAAGTGTGGCAACCTCTTCTCCCAGCACGTTGTAAACCTTCAGCGTAACCTTGGATGCATTCACAAGATCAAACTGAATGTTCGTGGACGGGTTGAACGGGTTCGGGTAGTTCTGGAACAGCTGGAACGCCGTCGGTATGCCTTCGCCGCCGCGGCCAACAGACGTCGCGCAAAGATTGTTCGGATCAAACGGAACCGCACCAGTGCCTGTGTGCTGGCTTCCGTCAACATGCAGCGTCACCGTGTTATACGGATGCGGCGTTGTGAACTCAAGATCCGCAAGCGGTATGCGCTGGTAGTATACGTTGTTTAACGTCGTGGCACCTTCAGTCTGCGGAACACCGCCGACATCCGTATCCAATACGTATTCAAGATGTAGGAAGCCTTCTGCACCGTCATAGGTCACCAGCGGAGCCAGCGACTGATCACGTTCATGCAGGCACTCACCCGGCGCTGCGCCAACCGGAGTCACCGTGTTGGTCACGTTGATAGGTTCAAACCACGTACGGCCGTTATTGCAGGAATAGGCAACCCAGATATCGGCGCTCATGTAGTAGTTCGCCGAATACTGTGAGGAATCGTGCCAAATGAATGAGCAGTACATGTCATCGCCGCCGTTCAGCGTGTCAAATGCCATGCTCGGACGCTGAACCATCAACTGCCACGCGTTGTCGCCTAGCAAGCTGTCGCCATTCGAGAAAGTCGCAAACTGATTGTGATTCACGATGTTGGAAAACTCGTCCGTGTCCTCACCCCAGTGCCAAATGCTGGACATGTTGATGAAGGCCGTCGGCGGAGCGTCGTAACCCGGATAACCGAATTCATACAGCGTGCGGGTCGTGAAAGCGACGTGAATGTTGTCGTTGTAGTCAAATTCAACGTCAAGGCAGGTGTAGGGACGAAGGGTATCGCCGTTGCAGGCAATCGTGTCGCCCGATGCGCAATCAAAGTCCGGCTCAATCCAGTCCGTCAAGTCGATCGGCGGAGCGAAGTTCATTCCGCCGTCTTCTGAAATCACCAGCTTGAGGTCGTTGTTGATCTGCGTAATTCCGCCTTCACCACCGCGCGAATCATTAAACACGACCGCAACACGATTCGATACGGGTGATGCCGCAACGTCCGGAGCAATCACTTCACCGTTGCCCAGAACTTGATACTGGTCGCCCGTGCCAAATGTCGTGAACTGAATCTCAATACCGAATCCCGAGTCATAAATCGGGGTCGCTTTCCAGTAATGGTAGCCCTGATCGGTATCCGGATCCGAGGTCGAAACACCGTGCAAGGTGCCGTCGTCGTCACGGACAATCTTCGGCCAAATCACTTGATTTGCGCCAAACGGATTCTGCCAAAACGGTGTAAATGCTCCTGCCGCTCCTTGGAAGTCGATGGACGCATGTGTCGTCAATACTGACTCACCAGGAGGAGTAGAGTGAAACGACGGGAACGCAAAACCGTTCGGCAGGACGGTGTTTGTGACATAACCGGCACGAACCGTATTAGCGGCTACACCGCCGTCCGGAATGAGTTCCTGCCAGTCTTCCGTGTTCGGATCCCAGCAATTGTAGTAGGCATCGCGCTGTGCAAATGACTCATCGAGTCCGTTCATCCAAACGACATGAACGAATCCATTTGCGTCCACGCCAACCATGCGGCCAACAGTACCGTTGTGCTGGTAGTCGTAGTAGGTCGTGCCGGCTTGATAAAGGTCACCGATGACGTCCAACCGGGACGCGTCCGGGATACGGCTAACCGCCGTCTGTGTGTGGTTTACCTCAGTTGCATTTCCGACTACAGGCGTCTTGTGGCTGGTATCCACACGCTTGGAGGTAGCAGGTGCTGCCCATGCTGCCGCGGCAACCGACAGCACAAGAGACAAAACCAAGTACTTCTTGATCATGGATTACTCCCTTTCTTGCTCCTGCGGGTTACGCAGGGTGTCTATGCAGGTGAATTTTTGGAGATTTGCTTATATGCAGTTCACAATAAAATACCCAGCAACTTCTAAAAAGTCAAGTGCTTCTTCAGAAACCGAGCATTTTCAGATAGGCCTCGATAAAGCCCCTCCCCCAGAATAAGCATACGACCAAACCGGCCGCCAGAAATGGACCAAAGGGGATCGCCCTGTCCATGATGCTCTTTCGTAAAGTCAATAAAATCAACGCAACAAGAGTCCCGAGCGCAGAGGCCACAAAGATCATGAGCAACGTCAACTGCCAGCCTAAAAAGCTTCCCGCCATCGCTCCAAAGACCACATCGCCCCCTCCCATGGCTTCCTTCTTGAAAACATACTTCCCCCCCAGCAACATCAAGAGGAATATCCCAAAACCGACCGCCGCCCCCACTAACGACTCCGACAGAGGCAGCATGTCGAAGAAGGCCGCCCCTGCGAAGCCGATCAGAGTAAGCGGAATCGTTATGGCGAACGGAAGCAGCCAATGCCGGAGGTCAATGATGGTCAGGGCCAATAACCCGATAAAAAGCAGCCCATGGGCCATTCCTGCGAAGGTCGCACCCCACTTCCACACTGCAAACACCGCCAACCCTGCCGAGGCCGCTTCAATCAAGGGATATTGCGCTGAAATTGCAGTCTTGCAGTTTCTGCATTTACCTCCCAAGATCAGCCAGCTCAGTACCGGGATGTTGTCATACCATGCAATCGGGCGTTCACACGACGGGCAGCGTGACGGTGGCTGAAGCAGTGACTCCTCGGCAGGAAGCCTGTAAATCAAGACATTTGCAAAGCTTCCGAAGCATGCGCCCAGGAAACCAGCCACAATCAAAACCGGTACGGCCGGCAACGGCCCCCACGGAGTTTCTACGGTCAAGTGTTCTTCCTCCCTGTAAAGAAAAGGGTGACTGCCTCAATATGCAGTCACCCTTCGTAAATTGCAAGCCCTGTGCCTTACGAACCTGACTGAATCGCGCGGCCCAACATGAACACCGGGAGGTAAATTGCAATCAAAATGATACCAATCACGCCGCCAATCAAAATGATGAGCAACGGTTCAATAAGTGATGTCAAGCGGCCGATTGTGGCATCCACCTGCTTCGAATAGAATTCTGATACTTTCTCGAGCAGCTTGTTGATTTCACCGGTCTCCTCGCCGGTTTGAATCAGCTGTACCATGATAGGCGGAAACACACCCGTTTTCTTCATGGCAACCGAAATCGCGTAGCCGTCCTTAATCATGTGCTGAGCGTCGCGCAAGGCATTTCCAATCACTCGGTTCTCAACAACGCGAATGGAGTGACTAAGAGATTCGAGAACGGGTACGCCTGAGCCGATTAGAATACCAAATGTACGCGCAAACTTGTCCATCAGTGACGACATCAGCAGCCCACCGAAAACCGGAAAGCGCAGCTTCATGTTGTCCCAAACTAGACCGCCACGCTTCGTCTTGGTCAGCACCCACAAACCGACGATAGTCGCCACCGCAAAGAGAAAGACCAGCGGTGCCTGATTAACCATCAGCTTCGAAATATTCATCAGCACCAGCGTGGCAAACGGCAATTTAGCCGAGAATTTCGAATAGACATCCTCGAACATCGGCACCACGAATATCATCAGGAATGAGATCACTCCCGTCAGGAATATCACCGAAAACACGGGATACGACATCGCTGAAACGACCTTTCGCTGCGTGTCGGCGACTGATTCCAGATAGTCGGAGAGCTGCTCAAGAATTACGTGCAGGTTACCCGAGACTTCACCCGCATGCACCAGCGCTACGTACAAATTCGAGTAAACACCCGGGTGCTTGGCGAGGCACTCGGACAGAGCGTATCCCTTCTT
Source organism: bacterium (assembly GCA_013360195.1). NCBI lineage: Bacteria > bacterium. The sequence goes on along the minus strand of JABWCQ010000004.1, from coordinate 87,352 downwards.
CAGGTCCGTCGCAACCTGTACAAGCACTTTCTTGAACTTATGGTTGCGCTCTTCCTGAAGCAAATTCTGAATCGCGCGCTCAATCGTCAAACCCGCGGAGAACATCGTGGAAAGCTGCCGCGTGAAAAACACCAGGGTCTTGAGAGGAACGCGCGTCCGCCAGCGATAAACCGCTAGGCTTAACTGCTCGCCGACGCTCATCTCGTCAAGCGCAAGACCTCCCTTGATTTCCCGAACTGAGACAATCTGGGCCGCACCCTTGCGGCGAAGAACCTCTACCGCGGCCTCATAGCTCGCGGCCTTGATATTGTCTTCCTGACGGTTGCCCGCAGCGTCTTTGATGACGTAACTGTATGTCGGCATCGCCTGTTTTGCCCGTCGCTTTGAGTTAGATTTCCTGAACCGTCACGCGCAAGAGCTCGTGACTGGTTGTAACCCCTGCAAATATTTTCTTGAATGCTGCATCGCGCAGCGTCACCATGCCGTTCGCCAAGGCCGCATTCCGTATCTCGTCCTGATTGGCGTTATCGAATACCAGCGATCGAATATTGCGGCGCATCTCCAATATCTCGAAAATACCCGTTCGACCGTGGTAGCCGGTGTTCCTGCATTGCGCACAGCCGCGACCACGCCAAAACTTTCTTCCCTTCAAGAAGTCCTTGTCTATCAGCAGCGCCTGCATCTCGGCTTCATCCGGTTCGTATTCAACCTTGCAGTGCTGGCAAATTCGACGCACAAGACGCTGGGCCATCACAAGGTTCAGCACCGATCCGCATAGGAACGGCGGAACACCGATGTCCAACAATCGTGTAATTGTGGAGGGCGCGTCGTTCGCGTGAACAGTTGAGAACACAAGGTGTCCGGTCAATGCGAACTTCACCGCGATGTCCGCCGTTTCTTCGTCTCGAATTTCGCCGATCAACAGCTTGTCGGGATCCTGACGCAAAATTGAACGCAGCGCCGCCGCAAATGTCAATCCGATTTTTGCCTTGGTCTGCACCTGATTAACGCCGGGAACGTGGTACTCGACCGGGTCTTCCACAGTCGTAATGTTGTCTTCGACACTCTTGATTTCATTCAAAGCCGCGAACAGCGTCGTGGACTTACCCGCACCCGTCGGACCCGAAATAATCACCATGCCGTACGGCTGACGAATCCAGCGGCGGAAGATCTTACCGTCTTCTTCCACAAAACCGAGCGTTGCCAAACTGAAGGCGAACGCAGATTTGTCCAGCAAACGCATCACTATCTTCTCACCGGTCACAAGCGGAAGGATCGATACGCGCATGTCAATTTCCTTCTCCGCCGTCCGCACCGTAAAACGACCGTCCTGCGGCAAACGCTTCTCGGCAATGTTCAGTTTTGACAGAATCTTGATACGTGAGACGATTCCTGCATGCGACGCCTTCGGAGGGCGCATGACTTCCGCCAACACACCGTCAACACGGAAGCGCACAATCAGTGATTCTTCCTGAGGTTCGATGTGGATGTCGGTCGCGCGCGATTTGATCGCGTCCTGCAGCATCAGGTTCACGAGCTTGACGACCGGAGCGTCCTCCGCAGCCGCCGTCTTGCTCATGTCCACGAGACTCTCGTCGTCCTCGTCCGACGTCGCAAAAAATTGCAGATCGCCGATTGCCTCGGTTACTTCACCCGCCTTGCGAATCTTCTCATACGAGTTCTCAATCGCATTTAAAATTGCCAGTGGAGATGCTAATTTCGCATCCACACGCTTTCCAGACAATTTCTCGAGATTGTCAACCGCAACAATGTCATCCGGGTCGGCCATCGCGACGATTATCGTCGAATCGGTCAACCCCAAGGGAATGACAAGGTGCTCCTTTGCAAAGCCTTCCGGTACGACTGCAAGTGCGTTCGGATTCTTAGCGGTCAGTGTCTCAGCCGGGATATACTCAAATCCCCACTGCTTCGCCAATGCCGCGTACACGTTTTCCTCAGAGCAATGCCCCAAAGAGACAAGCGTCTCGCCGATCTTCTTACGGGTTTCTTTTTGTCGAGTCAGCCCATCATTGAGCTGTTGCGATGTGATATGGCCCAAACGAACCAGTATCTCGCCAAGCTTTTCGCGCATAATTTCGTTTTATACTTCCTGTCGTCGGTCCAATATGGGCCGGAGCCGGTGTTTGTCCGGCTCCGGCCACTTTAGTTCAATCTATCATCGCCTCTGCCTTAGCGGCGGAAGTTGATAACCTGTGAGTCCGTTGCGTCCTGGTAACCCACAACTTCTACTCGAACCTCACCCGGAATTTCCGGTGTCAAAGCATCGGGGAAAATGAAGTTCACAGAGTCACAAAGGAAGATAGAGCATTGACCATCCGGTTCACCGAACTCCGGTCCCGTGAAATCCATGCTGATCGGCTGACCTTGAATCTGCGGATTCGGCCACATGCGGCCGCGATTCGCGGCATAGTAAACCTGCTGACCATTGATCAAGACTTGGTGGCCGTCCCGAACCGTTGCTTGAAGCTCTATGCGGCACGGATTGCCGTTCGCCACAAAGTGCCACGAACCCGGCAAGCAGTTCACAACAATGGTCGGCTCTTGAATCGGCAATATGAAGTCCTGGGTTGCCACGATACCGTTTGCCGTACGTGCAGAAACCGTAACGAGGCTGTTTGTCGCGAGTGAGTTGTAGCGAAGTGTTGTGAACGCGACACCCGGTCTGACATCACCGTCCGCATTTTCATTGCCTACAACCACGGCCTCCGACAGAATCTGCGCAAGTTCAACCGGCTCAACTTCAAAGAAGACCGCCGTGCCGTTAATGACGTTGTTTTGCACAGCATCCTTCACCAGCGCGCTGATTTCAACGTCCCACGCGGCGCCGCCGGCATCTTCGCCGACTTCATCGAGTCCAAGGTCAATTTCCGCTGGCGGTCCCGCTACCACCGATCCGGTAACCGGACTGCAAGCTTGCTGTCCCCCTGCTACTCGGACACAGGCGACGACAGAAACAGGCCCGGTTCCGGTTCCTGCATTCAATGTCGCTACGGCAACACCGTTTGATGTCTGCGAAGAATCCAGACTGCCACGGTTGTTAATATTGACACCGGCAGGGGCATTGGGTCCAATTTCAAACGTCACCCACGTGCCGTCTTCCACCGGATTACCATTGGCGTCATAGGCTTCAGCCTGTATCTGGGACCAGTCCTGACCGCCGGAGCCGCGAGCCAGCAGGCTTGGCGGGTTCAACGTGGTAACCACTCGATTCGCTGAACCTGACGTGACAATCAGAGTCGTCACCGCACTGTCCACGCCGCTGATCAAACGGGCCTGAACAATACCGATACCGGATGAATTTCCTGTCGCGAGGTTCGCAGTCGCAATTCCGGTTTCATCCGTGTTCACATAAGGTGTGATGGTTCCAAGTGTCGTGGTAAAATTCACCACTTCTCCGGCACGAACGGGATTACCAAACGTGTCGGCAACCGCAGCGCGTACGTCAACCACATCGCCAATTCCAACTTGCGGAAGCGCAAACAGGAAGACATAGGACGGATCGCCCGGATTAATATTAATGGTCAAAGGTTCAGAGACAACTCCGTCCACTTCCACTGTGATTTCCGGCGGGGATTGCGGTATCGCCGTGCAGAGATAGTAGAAATTCGCGGAATCGGGGCGACCGTCCACGAGACGTGTCGAGTCGTACTTGAAGCTTCCGCATTGGGTAACGCGGAACTTGGCATAGTAACCGTTCACTCGCGTGCCGTTGGCGAAGAAGACGTTCAAGTTAAGCTGAATCGAGTCCCGTCCGGCGATTCCCGACGTAGCAGGTGCCGACAGGTTAATGTCACCGATACCGGCTGCCGGAACGATGCGAATATTTACGGTGTCGCGAAGACCCCAGCGCTCATAGCGGGCGACCACCATGGACGAGTCAATGGGATCCTGATCATTCGGAATGGACATACCGCAGAAATTCACCGTGGCGACACCAAGTGAATCCGTAATGGCATAGGGCTGAACTGCGCCCAACACCGGTGCTCCGAAACGTATGGTATCACCGCGAACGGCTTCTCCGAACACGTTCTTTAACGTCGCCGTGATATTGGCGGCAGTAATACAACCGTCCGCTTCGACAAGTCGGCTGTCGGTGGCCACACGCAGCGTACCAAGCTCGCGCGGAACCTGTGCAACAGTTACAATCGCTGAGTCGCGCAACGAACCTGCGCGAACGAAAATCGTAAACTCACCAAACTGACGGTTATTAAACCACCAAGTCGTCGTGCGACCGGACGCGTCAGTGACCGGCGGCTGGACGAGAAGTCCGCCCGTCGCCGTCAGATTCAACGCAACATTGGGCACGCCGCGATTTCCTGAATCAACAATTCGCACATCAACTCTCGCGGAATCGTCTTCAAGCTCCGAAGCTTCGATGTTCTCAGGCGTGACAATCATCGTCACCGAGTTGATTTCCTGATCCGCTTCACGAATCACCAACGTGCGATTCGTGGAAATTCCTCCGGAAGAAGCGGAAATAATCTGATTGCCCGCTTGACTGTAAACTCGGAACATGCAGTTCACGCGGCCGAGGCTGTTGGTCGTGTCAAGCAGCTCGGTATCCAGAAATTCAATGACGCCAAGATTCGGATTTGCGAGCGTGATGTCAACCTTTTTCCCGGGCAAAGCCAAGCCGCGGGTGTCCGTTACGATTACCACTACAGACGTTGATGCCGAGTCGTTCGGCAGAAACGCGAGTGTGTCATTGGTTGTGCCGGTTACGATCTGAATTGAACCGACTTCACCGCTTGTGCCGTCATTACCGCCGGTACTTGTCTTTTCCTGACAACCGACGCCACTTAGCAGAATCGCCACCATGGCGACAAACATTGCTGCCCAGCGGATGAGTTTCATTCTTGCCTCCATAAGTCCCTCCAGGTCCTTTTCTGTTTGGTTTGGGAAACCGACCGGAAACTTCCTTCACGAAAATCTCCGATTGATCCCTGTCCCGACCCTGAGGTTATTGTTCTATTTCTTTGTTGCGGTGTCCAACACCAAGACAATCGTTGCGGCCTGCGCGGCCACTTGAATAACATCCTTGATGCGCTCCCATCCCGTTGTTCGCGGCCGCTGGGGAACAAACAGCACGTCGCCCGGGTCAATTGATAATTTTCTCGTGTATCTAAGTTGAGAACCGTTTCTCGCCTTCAAGACCACAGTTCGCCCCTTCCAGCCCGCGCTGTTCTTGCCGCCCGCCTGTGCAATGTAATGATTCAATGTCGCGCCTTCTTGCCAAGGCACCTCTCCGGCATTGTTCACATAACCAAGCACCCGGACCCCCAGGGGCTGAGACGGCACTTCCAAATGATCGCCGTCCTGGAGAACCACATTCCCGGAAAACCCGGATTCACCTTCACTCGCAGATAAATCAAGGACAACTGTGCCGTAATCCCACCGCGAAAACTCCGCCGACATTTCAAGGTCGGCAAGCATAATCGGATCGTCCTTCACCATCGTCTTGAGCGGATTGGCCGCCACTCTTCTGCGTTCATTGACAACCCGGTCATCGGACTTTCGAATCAGCCTGGCAGACTGCGATGCGGCATCCTCCAAAAGTCCCCCGCACTTGTTCAGCAACTCGGCTACCGTCGTTTTTCCCGGGACAATTGTATAACCGCCGGGATGACTGACTTGTCCGCTGATCGTGACCGAACCCGTTATGTTAGAGCGAGGTTTGCCGCCGACATACACCCGGTCACCGACGTGCACAGGCATCGCAAGCGAAGACGCCGAAAAATTCAAAGATTCAACTTCACCGTTGCCGCGTTCTATGCTGAGCATCGATGAGTCTGCAAGCTCCGTTAGGCCTCCGCCCAAAGCAAGCAGAGTTTCTACATTGTCACCTTGCGCGTGCTCATACAATCCCGGATTACGGACTTCACCAAAAATCCCGACTTGAACCCCGCTTTGCGCCGGAGGTACGAATATCACAGCGCCGTCCAAGATGTATGGATTACCGGTGATGTCTCCTCCCTGAAAGAATCGCTGAAGGTCCACGACGCTAACTGCGCCCGTTTGACCATTCCGCATTTCGATTCTGCGCATGGATGCCATCGGTACCATCACCGAATCTCCGGCCCTGAACTCCAACACCGACTTCAAGCCGCCGGCGAAATCAACCGCATCGGCTACTCGTGACGTTGCCGGCATCGGGTAGGTACCTGGGAACGTCACCGCGCCCGTGACGTGGATCCTCGTCTTGCGAGGTTCAAAGAGCGTTACGGACACGCGGCCACGCCGAAGAGCTGACTGGAACTCCGCCGAGATCAATTCCTCGGCTTCTGCCAGTGTTTTTCCCGTGACCTCAACCGGTCCTGCAAACGGAACCGCCACTCGGCCATCACCGGAGACAACCGCAGGAGTCTCCTCATAGGTTGGACTCCAAATCTGAAGAATCAGTTTGTCGCCTGGCCCTACGCGATAGCTGTTTCTGTCAACAGCGCCTTCATAAACGGCCTGACCAAACTCCGTTGGCAATACGGATTGGCCGGACATCCGTTTCAAAATGTCCGACTTCAGCGAAGTATTGCTGGACTGGCTTGTCTCTTGTGCCCACCCAGATGCGATTCCAAAGATCAACAGACCAAGCCAACTCAGTGCCGCGACCTGCACTCGCGGCGAGCGCTTACTCGTTGCCTTCACCACTCTCCTGAGGCATGAACTTGTCCTGAACTTCCTTCACGCGCACAGGCAGATCGATGGCGTAGCCCGTTCCGATAATGTGCGGAGTGACCTGAATAATCAAGTCTGTCTTGCGAGTGGAAGTGGATTTATGACGGAACAAACTGCCGATGAAGGGTATGTCGCCAAGGAACGGGAAGCGATGCTCCGTCTTTGATGCTTCAACTCCCAACAGACCGCCGATAATTACCGTCTCGCCATCCTTGATGCGAATCGTAGTGGAAGACGTGCGGCGCTTTACCCACGGCAGCTGAGTATCCGAGGATTCGAGGAACTGGAAAATTGACGACAATTCAGGCTGAATGCTGGTCGTGATATATCCGTCCGAGTTAATCTTGGGCGTCACGCGCAAAAGCGCGCCGACAATCACCTGATCGATCTGAACCTGACCGCCGACACCGCCTGAGCGGGCAACGTACGGAATCTCGTCCACAACTTGAATGGCGGCTTCCTTGTTGTTCAATGTAGCCACCGACGTATTGGCAAGCACTTCAGCACGGCCGGTGCGCAACAAAGCGTCAAGCGCAACTTCAAATGCCGTGGCCTGCTTCGACCAGTAACCAAGTCTGCGAGTCTCCATCGGGAAGAAAGGCATCCGAGTAGGAAGTCGGCCGCGAACGGACGGGTCAATACCCGACAGCGACGCCGCGCCTTCCGAGTTCACCGGATTACCATATTGATCCACCGGAGTCTCGGAGATAACGGTCTGGACGGACGAAAGCTTGTTCCAGTCCAATCCAAGAACTTCCTCGTTCTCAACTGCCACTTCAATCATCCGGCATTCCAGAATGATCTGCAGCGGCGGAACGTCAACTTCCTGAATGACTCGCTGGATGTCCGCCAGCACTTTCGGGCTGGTCACAACAAGCAGCTTGTTGCCTGTCGAGTCAATAGTGATTCCTGCCTGCATATTGGCAAGCATCTTGGCCACCGTCGGAGCGTCGGTGTACTGAAGATCTATCACGTAGGAATTCAATCCCACCTGCTTCTCCAATTGCTTCTCAGGTGCAACGAGGAAAGACTTGCCCACAATTTCATAGGACAACCCCGCCGCGCGGACCACGAGGTTCATGGCCTGCTCGATGGGAGTGTCTTTCAAGTGGATCGAGATTCTCTCTTCCTGATTCACTTGCGGACCGGTGACGATGTTAAAACCGCTCTCGGCTGCAAGAATGGAGAGCACTGACGGCAGAAATGCATCGTCGGCGTCAATCGTCACCAACTTCTGCAGTGCGTCATCGCCTTGCGCTCTGACGGGGGTCTGGGCAATCAACGTCCAGACCAGCGCGGCTATCAAGAGCCCGCCGCGCCAAGCGAACGAACCGATGGTCCGCCCGTGAGAATTACGGAGAAGCGTTGCCAGTTTCAAAAGCCTATTCCTTTATCTCGGCTAAAATTTGCTAATTTCAAATTGATAATGATACGCGTCTATGCGGCCTAAAAGTTCGATCCGCCGACGGAAGTGTTGCCTTCGGTAAACTCGCCTTCCGGCGCCGACTCGTTGACCAGCACCAAACGCGAACCGCCCTTTGTCAGAACCATTTCCGCCGGTCCGATAGCCGCCACACGGAAGCCGTTCAGCTCATCACCGATGCGAAGCACGTGACTCTTGCCCATAAACTTCACGATGCCCGATGGATTTTCGCCCATCACCGTACACGAGAGTCGCATCCGTCCGCGCTGCTCGAGTGTCTCGCGCAAGCCAAGACTTGCAAGAAACGACTTGCTCTGAATCGTGCGAGTCAAATCGAGCGGGTCCACCGTGACATTCGTCACGTAGGCTATGCGATCGTTCAGGTCCTTTTCAAGCGTGTTAACCGTCTCTTCGAGCTGCTGGTCGGTACCCAGAACAATGGCCTTGTTCCGCATGACCTCAATCCGCTCGGAAATTTTGTAGTTCTGCCAGCCCATCCAGACCATCGTCACCACCAGCAAGGTGAGCAGGATGCCCCACAGAACGTTCAATCGTTGTGACATATTTCGTATGGCCTTTTAGGCTTATTTCTGCTTGATCAGAGTCAAAGTGGACAATTCTATCATCATCGGCCGCTTGTCCGTCAAGCCGTTCTTGGCCATGGCCTGAACCTGCTTGACCTGACTGGACAATTCGAACTTGTCCACCGTAACCAACCGATTGCTCTTCTCGACATCATTCAGGAAATTCACCAGCGACTTGTAGCTCGTATTCACTTCCAGATTATACGGAGTCGCGATGTATGTATTGTAGTTTCTGCGCCGCCCCGGTTCTATCGACTTCAGGTCTATATTGTAGGCGCGCAGAATGTCCGTAACCTGATTCATGAACGGCAGCGACGCGTCCTCGGCCAGCGAGTCGCGCTGCGACTGCGCAAGGTTGCCTTCGATCAGGCGTGTCACCTGCTGCAGTTCGTTGGCGATGATCTGTGCCGCGATGAGCTTCTCGTTCTCAACCCGGATTTCCTCGTCCAACTCGCGGACAATCCCCGGCTTCGGCTTGTAAACAAACTTCAAATAGTAGTAGAAGCTGCCGGCGACTACGATCAGAAGAATAAGTGCTGCGATTGCTTTTCTCATTTGTCTGATCTCCCCTTACGAGCCTTGTACGATTGTCTTCGACGGCCCGGCTGCCGCTTTCTTCTTCTTGCCGCGGTCCGGATCACGAGTTATGCACTCGACCGAGAACATCAGCGCATCCTGATCCTCGACCACCTTGCGCAGCGACTTGTCGAACTTGATTTCATACATGCCTTGACGGAAGTCAGGAGTCGTCTTCAGCAGATCAACAAAGCTCGAAATGATGTCGAACTCCTTCTGTGAAGAATCCACCTTCGCGATGCAATGCAGGTAGAAACGGTTGTTATTCAGCTCCAGACCCGTGACCGACATGCCGGGAGGCAGCACATCCGCCAGAACCTCGAGGCGGCGCGCCCATAAAAAGCGTTCCGTCTCCAAATTCGCAAGCGCCATCACGTCGTCCTTGGACACGTTCGTGCCTTCCCGCTTCAAGCTGTCAAGCTCGTATTTGATGCGATCCAGCTTGTCGCGGCGGGATTTTATTACGTCGTCCAACGCTTCATTCTGAGCCCATGTCACTCCGCCGAGTACGGCGAACACCAGACCCATCAGGAACAGAAGCAAGAAACTGCGGCGCTCCTGCTTGCGTTGACGAAGGACGATTTCCCCTTCGCCCTTGTTCAAATTGATTGTAAATAATCTTACCATTGCTCTTGGTCAATTGCCTTGCGGCCGGTGTTTAGTATATCGCCTGCGCGCGCAGCGCCAAGCCAACTGCTGTTGAAAATTGCGGGTGGTTGCTGACATCAGCATGACCCTCGAGAACGCGAAACGGATCGTAGGCTTCAACCGGAACGCTGAAGCGGTTGGCCAAAAAGTCGCACAACTCCTGAGACGTGGCCGTGCCGCCGAACAACACAAACTTCATGATACCGCTCTGGCCGGTTTCTTTCACATAATAGCGAATCGAACGATTGATTTCGTCGTACAGCTTGTCCAAAGGCGACTTGTCAGACAGCGCAAGACTGGATGCCAGAGTTTCCGCTCCGCCTGAAGCCATCGGCTTCAAGTCTTTCGCGGTCAGTCCTTGACGCTTCTTGATTTCCTCAGCTTCCGCGAAGGTGCAATTCAGCTTGTTCATGATGTCTTCGGTGAAACTCCAACCCGCCACCGGAAGATCACGGCTGAAATACATGTCCTTGCGTCCGAGAATCACCAAATTCGTGCGGCGCGCTCCGATATTCAGAAAGCACAGCACGCCGTCGTCGGGCAACTCATTGCGCACAATGTACGAATTGACACACGCGAGAGGTTCGAGATCCACCACGCCGGGTTTCAAATCGAGTTCGCGTAAGACGTCAAGGTGAGCGTCCAACGTGCGCTTGGTCGTCACTGCGAGCAGCACCCGAACCTTGTCGGCTTCACGGGTGTCGTCCCCAAGAATCTGGTAGTCCACCAATAGCTCTGAACCATCGAGCGGCAGATGCTTGCGGCCTTCCTGATTCAGCGCGCTTGCCATTTCGTCATCCGGCATAGACAAGGAGCGAATCTCCTTGGTGGCCATATTCAGTCCCGAAAGACAGGAACCTAAATGAGCGACCCTATTCGGCTTGATGCCGGCTTCGCGGAACATGTCCAAAACGAGCGGTACGATGGCGCCCTTCTTCGGGCCGTCCAAATCATAGCGCTCATTGGCGGCACTGTAAATATCTCGCGACCATGCGCCGATTAAACGGCTCTTGTCATGGTGCTTTTCGGTCACGACCAGTTGGATCGCGTGTGAGCCGATATCCAGACCCACGCGAACATTTGATTTTAATCCAAACACGGGATCTCCAAAGCGAGAGAGGAAATCAAGAGGGTTTCTGCTCTAAGTTGTCGGGCGAAGCTGCGGCAGATCATTTTCAGGGTAGGATGGGCCGCTGCACGAAACAGATTGGCCTGCAGGCCGCGCGGGCCTGCAGGCACAATCCATGATTTTTTGAGGGAACGGATCACCATGATGCGCGCTCCGCCGTGTCGCTCGGACACTGCGTGCCGCTCCTCACGGCTGGTAACTCCTAATTATACCGGAGTCGCCTGTTTGCCGCCACGTCCACCGGGTCCTCTGAGGCTTGGCCCCACTGAACCATATTGAGGAGGACTCGCCCGTCGTCATCCGTCGCACCGAGGAAACAGGGCGGACGCATGTAACGGAAGCGACTGTCATAATGGTAAACTTTGTTGTAGCCGGTGCCACCGCGATTGGAGCGGTGAACATAGCCGCGGCGCCACTGCGTAATTGAACCCGTCATCACAATTTCCCCCCGTTCGTCCGGTGCCGGACCGATATAGGGGTCGTTGACGTCGTTCATCTGCTCAAGCTGAAAACTGCCTCGGAGTGATACGATGGCGGCGGTCAGCACGATATCGGAACCCTGAGCCTGATTTTCGCGGCCATTCTGCCACGTATTGGCAATATATATCCACTGCTCAGAAACGATGCCGATAATGCTGCCGTTCGGACCTAACGCGTTTGCAGGCAGCTGCCCGGAAATCGGGTTCGTCCCTTGCAGCATAACGTTGTCAATCAGGCGAATATCCTGTGAACAGCCGACCGTTAACTTGCAGCCAGTGGCATTCATGACTCCGCGCATGTCAAGCTTGCCGTCCACAAAGACGCAGGCACTTGGCGAACAATTGACTTCCACAAAGGGCGCGTCCAACGTATCAAGCTCGGTACCGATCGGCCAATGATAAAACCTGGCGTGACCGCCATTAATTGAACAGTACCACTCTTCGCCGGTTGCCGACAAATAGTAATCTGCATTATTGCGAATCGACTCGGCCAATTCGGGCATGCGAACCTGCGGAGCATTGAATCTTGGAGGTCCGCCGCGGAAATCGAACGCGGGATTGGGAGAACCGGCGCGGAAACTCGGTTTGGTCGTGGATACGATGTCAAACGCCACCGGTAATCCGCCGACGTTTTGGGTTGTAATCCAATCGTTGGAATGCACTCTCCCCCAAAGAGTATCACGGCCGAAGAATCGAACGACGTCACCCGGGAAGGTGGCCGAAGTCTCGTAGTTGGTCAGATACAGATAGTCCACAAAGCTGCGCACCTGAACATACAAGACGGCCTTGACCGTATCCCTCTTCGCATCCCGCTCTTCCCACGGCGAATCCACGATACCGTAAGCCTGAATACGGAATTTCTCATCGAAACTGAAGTTCGAATTGTCGTCAACCGAACCGAACACAGGAGAGACGCGAACATCCTTGTATCGTCCGACACCGGGTATTACCCCGTCACCCAATCGTGTTTCCGTACGCGGTAGAAGTCCCGCCTGCTGCTGGTTCAGCCACGTCAAGCCTTGTTCGATGACTCCGGCTTGCGCGACATAATATGCTTGCATACGCGCGTGCGCATGCTGACCCTGAACTGCTTCATCGGTTGCCCATTGCATAAAGGCAATACCGGTGCCCAAGAGGGACGCTACCAGCGCCATCATGGCCACGAGGACATATCCGCCATCCCGGCGAGTTGCAGTGTGTTGTGAGGTCCTGATCATGATCCGTTCCCTGTTGAATCTGTGATGGACTTAATCGTCTTTCGGAAAGCCCGACAGCCAATTGGCAAAGCTCCCGCTCTCTGGTTTCTCGCGAAGCCAGAAAGCAAAAACTCATGCCGCTGTCAAACCATCCGCCACTGGAACAATCAATCCATGAAGCGATTTCAACAGTATGCATACCGGAGGCGTCGCACCGCACGATGTCGGTGCGACGCTGCTCCGGAAAGTCTCTGATTTGTAAAGATCGCTGGCCGGACGGCGACGGTTAGCCCGTCGCTCCGGTCAAGACAAACTCTTTGTAGAAGCGATTATCGGAAATCGCACTGCCCCAATTCAAGGGGCTGATCGAAGTTTCGTAAACGCGCTCGCGAATGTAGTCGTCACCAAACAGGCCAATCGAGTCCGACGAACGATAGCGATATTGCATGACCATCTTGATGCGAATCGTCGAACGGGTGAATTCCAAAGGGTTAGCTTCGTAAGTCGCGCGCGGGTCATTCAAGAGCGGATAGTCAATGGAAAACTCCGTCACCCGCATACGGTCGCGCTGGTCAAACGCTGAAAGCTCTGTGCGGGCATTGCGCGCCTGCCTTGCCGACCAGACCCATTGATCCGCGGCAGAACCGGCCCAATAGGGCTCACGCTCGTTAATCAGGATACCGCGGTCAATATTGTGGCTTAATGTCACAAAACCACCGTAAGTCTTGTGGTCGTTGACAAACTGACCGGTGGTGAAGTAATTGTCCGTGATGTACGGAAAATGTCCGCCCGCCCGGTCAATGCTGTTTAATCCGCCGTTTTCATTGACCTGCTCACCGATGGCAATGCGCCAGCGGGGATTGCGGCCGCTGGTAATCTGATAGCCGCCGAGCGACCATTGCAGCAAGTTGACCATTTCCGTCATGGCCGTCTGAGCGTATTGGTCCATCTGCCGCTCGGCATTGGACACACGCCACTGCATGGAAAAGTCACGGTAGGCTGCCCAACCACCTAATAGCACAGTGGCGGCGACAAACACGGATACCGCCTGCGACGCGAGGGTGAAACCCGCTGCGCGTCTGAAATTGTCGAGTCCTGCCTTCCGGAGGACTTGATTGATCTTACTCATCTTTTCCTCCTTAGCCGGGTATGACAAATGTTGATTGCAAGGTAATGGTGCGCTCCGGTCCGACGCGATCCCGTTGATCGCCGAATTCGTCTCCGGCGATAATGGGTTCCTCCCAAGTCGCCGTGCACACGACTCGATAGTAATCGGGGCTCATGCTGGTCAGAACGTTATCCACCAACTCAAACGGTCCACGCCTGAGAGTGGCAATGGTCCGCACAGCCTGACCATCGCGGTCAGTGCGCGTGTCCAAATCCACTTCGTCTTCTTGCGGGGTAATCACCCAGGCAAGGTCGTTGCGGTAGCTGGCCGTTGACGACCCGGTAAAACGGATACGAGCCGTCTGCTCCTCCATAAAGCCTCGCAGCTTATAGAGGGCAACTTTGTAATGTTCCTGGTGAATTAGGGCTTGCCGCCCGTACAGGAGGGAGTAAGAGGTCCCAATCGCGGCAATGGCGACAATCGTCATTCCGACGGCTATCGTCACCAGATCGGCGGCACCACGCTCCAGTTTGCGAATGCGTTTGCTCATTTTCGGCCTCATTGATTGATTCCAGTGGTCCAAGGCCCACCCCCCGGAATTACTCCGAGAGATTAACCTCGAACAACTTGGAATTCTCAGCCACATGAGCTGCCGTTTCACGGCTGATCAGACCCTTGTGCATCAATCGCATCAAGTCCTGATCAAGGCTCTGCATACCGGATTTTCCGCCCGATTGGATTACGGAAGGTATTTGATAAATCTTATCTTCGCGAATCAGATTTCGAACCGCAGTCGTCGCCACCATGATTTCGGAGGCAACCACCCGGCCCGTCCCATCCTTTTTAGGAAGCAGTTTTTGTGCCACCACCGCTTCCAGCGACTCGGCAAGCATCGAGCGAACCTGAGTCTTTTGGGCGGCGGGGAAAATATCAATAATACGGTCGATGGTCTTGGCAGCACTGGACGTATGCAATGTCGCAAACACCAAGTGACCCGTTTCTGCGGCAGTCAAAGCCAGCGATATCGTTTCCAAGTCGCGCATTTCGCCGACCAGAATCACGTCCGGGTCTTCGCGAAGTGCGGCACGCAATGCGTTGGCGAAACTATGTGTATTCGCCCCCAGCTCGCGCTGGTTCATCATACAGTTCTTCGAATCGTGGAAGAACTCGACCGGGTCTTCGATCGTGATGATATGAAGTTCTTTATACTCATTAATCCAGTCCACCATGGTCGCCAAGGTGGTGGTCTTGCCGGAACCCGTGGGACCGGTCAACAACACCAGACCGCGATCGCGGTCGGCCAAGTCGCGCATGACTTCGGGCAGACCCAACTCTTCAAAAGAGCGAATTTCCGACGGAATCGTACGGAACACGGCACCATAGCCGTTGATTTGCTGGAACACGTTGACACGAAAGCGGGCGATATCCTCGAGCTTGGCCGAGAAGTCGATTTCCTTCATTTCGAGGAAGCGCTCGAGCTGCTCGCGTGTCAGGACTTGCTGGACGATATTCTCCAGAGTGGCGTGCGCCATTTTCGGCAGGTTCAGCTTGCGCATGCGGCCGTGCACTCGAATCATCGGAATGGACTCACTCGAAAGATGCAAGTCCGATGCGCCCTGGTCTACGGCAAACCGAAGCAGCTCAAAGATGTTAATATGTGTTGCCGTTGCTACTGCCACGTGTCCTTACCTCGCTTCCTGAACCCTTATACCAATTCTACCCCAAAAGCTGCGCTGAATCGAACAAGTGCGGAGCGGAAACACTCCGCTCCGCACCATTAGATATCTTACTCGCTTTCGTCCGGCTCAGGCAGGCCGTAGCCAAACCACTTGCCTTCCTTCACAATGTACTTGACTTCCTTGCCGGCGCCGCCTCGCATCTGGTCTGTCGAAGTGGCGATAATCTCGTCCGGCGGATTGCCTGTAAACGAGAAGGTCCATTGCAGCATTGTAGACTCAGAGAGTTTTACATACTTGGAGTCCTGCAGATCTTCCACCGTACCGGGGTATTCGCCGCGGTCCTGATAATAGATCTGAGCTGCCTGCCAGATTGAGCTGATGGCCGTCTTGGCATCGCTGGCACGGGCGCTTTCGACGTATTCAAGATAGATTGGCACCGAAATCGCCGCGAGAATGGCCACGATGACCACCACGATCAAGATTTCGATAAGGGTAAAACCCTTTTGGTTCTTGCGCCGACGGATGAGTCGGTTCAACATGATACTTCCTCCATACATATGGCTTACCGTTGCAGATTGCCCGTGCTCGTGTCGCATGCCTTGCACGGTCCTCCATGAACTTAGTAGCACTCAACTTACGATGAGAGCGCGAAATTATCAAGTCCTCAGAGGCTCGTCAAAAAACTCAGGTTCCTTGCAACTCAATAACTTACGGCAATTTTCAAGCCCTTTTGAGGTTTAATTTTTGAAACTTAAGCTCAGTAAAATCAACCCTGCCCCTTCTCAATTGGTGTGCAAAGTGTGCAAAAGGTGCATATTATGCATCGAGAGGAGAATGATATTTTTCTCGGTTTTTGGGCTTTTCCAAAAAGAGAGGCAGACATCGAGAGGCGTATTCATTAAAAAGATATTACAGACTGTTGTTGTCAGCTTTTCAGTCTATTCCTTTTTGAGTGCTTCAGATAGTCACTCATCGCCCTTAGCCCGGAATTCAGATGCAGACGTAACCGGTTAAAACGATTCAACCCCTAATTTACGACATTTTGAACATATGGTCAAGAGAAATTTTCAAAATATTGAACTTAGGAAGAGATTGATAAATTGGGAGTTGGGGATATTTCAGGGGATTGGGGAGGCGAAGAAGGGATGGATTGGGGCGCCGCAGCGGGGGCGCCGCGGGGAAACCTCTCTCGTAAGTCAAAATTTCTAATTCTTGTCAGCTTTCGACTCCAGCTCTTCCAAGCTCTGTCTTTGCCGCAAATACACCGCACTATCTGATGAAACACCAGTCACGGAAGGTACAAGGCCATAGGAGGAGAAGCATCTATCCAAATACGCAATAGCCCTTTCATACATCCCCTGAGATTTTGCTGCACCCAAACAATAAACAAATACACTTGCAGAAGTATCACCATTTGCAATCAACTCCTCTGCGCGTGAGAGTGTTTCCGCACTATTGCCAGTAATGAATGAATCAAAGAGATAGGATTCTTTTGCTCTTTGTATGTCGGACGGTGAACAGGGTGCTGTGACATGAATCAGCATGGGTTGTGGTACAGCTCTCCCAATCCCAACTGGCATGCTTCTAAGGCTTCCCCATCTTGGGTCGATCCAAGTCGCAGTCACGCAGATTGTTTGACTGACAAGTTCCTGTGGAACCTCGAAGCTCATGTGGAGTTCCGGTTTCAGTAAGTAGTCTGGTGGCAGTTCACCAGTTACACGCCAAACGCTGTCATAGTACATCTTCTGAGTTGTATTGACAATATGGAACCGAAACAGGGTCGCCAAATTAGGACTATATAAGCATGTCCTGCTGGTCTCATCCCAATAGCCGATCTCCAGAGTTAAGCCCTTTGGAACTTCAGTTTCTGCCCCAACGTACTCCACATTGTTTCCGGCACTGCCATGTCCCCGAACCATAAGCACGAATTGTGAAACCGATCCAGTAACCAGATTTCGTATCTTAGTATTGGAGAGATCTGCCTCGGTTGAATCACAGTCATAACCACCAAGCCCTCCTATGTCAATCAATAGTCGATGTTCAACTGAATGAGCAAGACTTGTGGCCATTAACACAATCGCAATGACTTTTGCGTACATATTGCTCCTCGCTTTGAAATTACCGCCGCGTCCACAGCGTATCCGGCGGCTGCGCCTGCACCAATACGACTCCCCCCAACAACAAAAGCGCGAACCCCACCCGCTTCAAAAGATTGAATGCAGAAAGAATTCGCGTCATGGGTGTGGCTCCGAGGTTGTTGGGGAGTAAGTTAGGGAGGAAAAGTTTTAGATGCCAGTTTTTTGTCAGAATCGCGGATTCCGGCGGGGAACCGCTACGCTAAATCCCCGCTCGGCGAAACGAAGCGATCCCCGCCCGGCGATTTGGTGCGGCGCAGGCAAAGAGCCAAAACCGAAAAACAGGTGCGGAAACACCTGTTTTTTATAGTCGGGGCGACTGGATTCGAACCAGCGACCCTCTGCTCCCAAAGCAGATGCGCTACCGGACTGCGCTACGCCCCGAGGTCGAAGGAACCCGCAATGTAACGGAGTTTGGTGGGAAATGCAACTACATGAGAAGAGCCTGCCTACCGGCAGGCTCTTGTGCCCTCAAGATTTGCCCTCTGCGCTGCCTACATTGCGGCTACGCCCGTGGAACGCTCGCGAACCTGCCGACGGCTTGAAAACTGGGCCAGCAGTTCTCGCAGCTGTGCATCTCCGTTGGAAATGACGCCTCTGTCCTGCAGGAAGTTCAAGACGGTGCCGTAGTCCTTGTTCGCCAACCGCAGGTAGCGCTTGACGGTGTTCTTGGACAGGTTGAAATCACGCGCCGTAGCGCGGATGCCCTGACCCGTCAAGAGGCTGCGATATATCTTCTCAATGGTATCCCAATCGAGACGGGAATCCCAAAACGGAGTTCCCTTCAATTCGCTGAAAGTCTTCCCGCAGGTCTTGCAAATCAGCAAGCGAACTTGCTTGCGGCCGTAGCGGGTATAGAGATTAATATTCCCCCCATTTGACTTGCCGGAATCCGGGCAAGTGGGGTTCGGACAGGAAAATTGATCCAGGTTCATTAGTGGCTCACCCGGTTTCTGAAACGCTTATTACCGTTTGGGTTATCGGCGAGACATCCTCTTCCCTTTAATTGTGCTGCACCATGTTTAGAAAGTGGTCAAATTGCACATAAGCGGCAAGTTCATTTTAATTCATAATTTAGGCCAAGTAAGCTCAAAACTTCCTCATTGATTTATTCATAGTGTTTAAGTATTTTCAAGACTTATCGGTTTGCCTCCTCATCATCTCCTATCTAGAACCCACATTAATCATGCAAGCCATTCAGAAAAGTAATACAACCCCCGGCCTGAGTTACCTGACGGATGTTGCCAAGCCGGAAATCACGACCCCACACGATGTCATCGTTAAAGTTAAAGCTGCCGGCATTTGCGGTACTGATGTTCATATTTATTCCGCCAAACCATCTTTAATGTCGCGAATGGGCAAGGTCGTTCCCATGACCATCGGCCACGAATTCTGCGGTGTTATCGAAGACTTCGGTCATGGAGTCGAAGGACTGCAACGCGGCATGTTTGTTTCAGCTGAAATGCACTGGACATGCGGTCAATGCTATAATTGCCGGACGGGCAACGGCCATTGGTGCCTGACGCAATCCGTCGGCGGTATCGACAAGCCGGGCGCATTTGCAGACTATGTGAAATTGCCTGCCACCTCAATTGTACCGCTTCCCAATAATCTGGCCGTTGAAGTTGCGGCCTATCTCGATGCCATTGGCAATTCGGTTTACACTGCACGCACAGCGGATGTAGTCGGTAAGGATGTCGCGGTTCTGGGCGCAGGGCCGCTCGGAATTCTTGCCGTGGCTCTGTGCCGCATCATGGGCGCAAAGAAGATCTATGTGACGGACATTTCGGATTATGTTTTGAAGGTTGCCAAAGAGGAAGGTGCGGACGAGGTTTTTAACGTCAAGGACGAAAAGCAGCATCAGGAGTTCCTGAAAGTTGCCGCATCAGATTCTGCAAAGCGCGGACTTGACGTTGTCCTTGAAATGTCGGGCGCCCCTTCGGCATATGCGGATGCGTTCAAGTCGTTACGCATGGGCGGTGATTTCGTCCTTCTGGGCTTGCCGTCGGGTGAGTTGTCGGTGAACTTCTCAGGTGACGTGGTCATGAAGGGAATCACGATTCACAGTATTTTCGGGCGAAGAATTTTCAATACGTGGGCCGATATGCTGGCGCTGCTTCAAGGGGAGTTCTTGAAGACGGCCAAGCGGCTGGTCACGCATAAGCTTGCGCTGTCAGACTGTGAGAAAGGCTTTCAAACAAAGTTAGCGGGGGAAGGACTGAAGGTCGTTTTCTATCCGGAAGGCGCACCCAAGGCTTAAGTGATGGTTCGCCCCACGACCACACCGACTCAGCAACCTGAACCGGAGGACGACAAGCTGTCTTTCTTCAGAAGGATTCAGCGTGCCCTATTAGGCAGGCGATTGAATCCCTTTGATCCGGCTGTCTTTCACAATATTTCGCTGGTTGCGTTTTTCGCGTGGGTTGGTCTGGGGGCCGACGGAATCTCATCGGCAAACTATGGTCCTGAGGAGGCCTTTCTGGCGCTCCACGGGGCAACGTTCCTTGCACCGATTTTGGCCTTGATGATTGCCGTAACAATTCTGATTATTTCGGCAGCTTACGTGCAAGTGATCGAGGAGTTTCCTAACGGCGGTGGTGGCTATTTGGTTGCTTCGAAGTTGCTGTCACCCAAACTCGGCGCATTGGCAGGCACGGCACTGGTCATCGACTATGTGCTAACCATTGCAGTATCGATTGTTTCTGGAGTTGATGCGGTATTCAGCATGGTTCCACCGCAATTCGACTACCTCAGAACTTGGGTTGCCATAGGAGCGGTTGTCTTTTTGATTACGCTTAACTTGCGTGGCCTGAAAGAGTCCATCCTGGTGCTGCTTCCGATCTTCCTCGTGTTTGTCATTACTCATGTCGGTCTTGTTACTTACGGTCTCATTTCCCACTTGCCGGATTTTTCGGAGCGATCCGCCGAGAATCTAAACCTTGCTTCTGAAATGATTTCCCAGGATGGCTGGTGGGTTATCATTGCCGCGCTTCTGCATGCATTTTCAATGGGAGCCGGCACGTTGACCGGTATTGAAGCCGTCGCGAACGGAATGCAAACACTTAAAGAGCCTCGTGTCCGAACGGGCAAGCGTACCATGTTCTACATGGGATTGTCCTTGGCTTTCCTTTCGGTGATGCTTCTCCTGAACTTCTTCCTGTTTGACACGCAGCATACTGAGGGCAAGACACTTAATGCATCGTTGTTCTCACAGATAACCGAAGGCTGGCAAGTCGGAGGCTTCGACGCCGGCGGTGCTTTGATCAGCATCATGCTGATATCTGCGGCATTACTACTCTTCATTGCAGCTCAGACGGGTTTCATCGGCGGCCCGCGGGTGCTGGCAAGTATGGCGGAAGACTCGTGGGTTCCGCACCGTTTCGGCCACTTGTCGGAGCGACTGGTTACGCAAAACGGTATTGTGCTGATGGGCGCCGCCGCGATTGGATTCATCTTGTTCGCACGTGGTGACACGACGATTCTGGTCGCACTTTACGCCATCGACGTATTTCTTTGCTTCTCACTTGCGCTTCTCGGCATGTCGAAACTGTGGTACCAAAAGCGCAAGAGCGATCCGACTTGGCGGAAACACTTTCTTGTCAGCGGTGCGGGGTTAACGGTCAGTGTTGTACTTTTGGGAATCATGGTTGTCATTAAGTTCTCAAAGGGAGGTTGGCTAGTCGTATTACTGACCGGACTCTTCCTATTGTTGTGCCTCAAGATTCGGAATCATTACCGTCAGGTCGAGACGAAGGTGAAAGAACTGGACGACATTCTGGGCACGTTGTCGCTCGGTGATGCCGCAGTGAAGTCCGAGCCGCTTAAGCCAAGTGAACCGACCGCAGTGGTTCTCGTGCAGAGATTCAGCGGTCAGGGAATCCACCTCCTGCTGTCGACGCAAAGGCTGTTTGGAGGCCGGTTCAAGCAGTTTATCTTTGTATCGGTCGGCGCAATTGATTCCGGCAGATTCAAGGGCGTGAGCGAACTGCATTCGCTGCAGGAAGAGGTGCAGAAGGAAACCGAGAAATACGTCATGCTTGCGCGATCCTACGGCCTGAAGGCGGAAGCGCGCACGAGCTGCGAGCTGGATTATATGGCGGAAATTGAAAGGCTTTGCCTGCAAATTCACGAAGAGTTTCCCAACAGTGTTTTCTTCGCGGCAAAACTCCTGTTCTGGAAGGACACCTTCTGGACGCGTTTCCTGCACAACGAGACACCTATGACACTGCAGCGCCGGCTGATGTTCCACGGGCTGCAATTTGTTGTTCTACCTGTTCGACTACAATAACATACAGAATTACCATGTATAACGGTTTTAAGGAATTTTTGGCCGGAGAGCTTGTCGGTATTCGCGAGTCCGGCCTGTACAAATCAGAACGAATTATCGACTCTCCTCAGGGAGCAGAGATCAAGGTGCGAAACCGCGACGTCTTGAATTTCTGTGCTAACAACTACCTCGGTCTTGGTGACCACCCTGCTTTGATTTCGGTCGCTAAGGAAGCGCTTGACCAGCGTGGATATGGTCTCTCGTCCGTGAGATTCATTTGCGGAACACAGGACATTCACAAGAAACTCGAAAACAAGCTTGCCAAGTTCGTCGGAATGGACGATGCAATCTTGTACTCATCTTGCTTTGACGCCAATGGCGGACTGTTCGAGACTTTAATGAAGGAAGACGACGCAATTATCACGGATTCGCTTAATCATGCCTCAATTATTGACGGTATTCGACTCTCTAAAGCCAAGAGGTACATTTACAAGAATTGCGACATGCAAGACCTTGAGGACAGGTTGAAGGAGACTCAGAATTGCCGATTTCGTCTAATCGGAACCGACGGCGTTTTTTCCATGGACGGTTCGATAGCGCCGCTCCCACAGATCTGCGATCTTGCTGAAAAGTACAACGCACTGGTGATGGTGGATGACTCGCACGCGACGGGGTTCATGGGAAAACACGGACGCGGCACACACGAGCATCATGGTGTCATGGATAGAGTTGATATCATCACTTCCACTCTGGGGAAAGCGCTTGGCGGTGCGTCAGGCGGCTTCACAGCGGCGAGGCAGGAAATCGTTGATTTGCTTCGCCAGCGGTCGCGGCCATACTTGTTCAGCAATACTGTACCGCCGCCTATTATCGCCGGCGCGTCCAAGGCAATCGACATGCTCACGGAGACGACCGCGCTTCGAGATAAGCTGCATGCGAATACGAAGTACTTCCGCGAGGCCATGTCGGCCGCGGGATTTGATATCAAGCCGGGAGTACATCCGATTGTTCCGATCATGCTGTACGATGCGCACAAAGCGCAGGAAATGGCGGCGGCTATGCTTGAGGAAGGGGTTTACGTGATTGGATTCTTCTTCCCTGTCGTACCCAAGGATCAGGCTCGCATTCGGGTACAGATTTCCGCCGCGCATGACGGCGATCATCTCGACACGGCCATCAATGCCTTCAAGAAGGTCGGGAAGTCACTCGGCATCATTAAGTAAGTCATTCCCCCAATGACAAAAGAGCCCGTCAATCGACGGGCTCTTTTGTTAGTCATGTGACTAATGCTGTTAACTGTCAAAAGCAAGCCACAGAGTCTGATCTTTTCTTGCAACGTAGCGCTTCGGACGAATTGTGGCGCGCAGTTTGGGATCCTGCAATTTCTTCTTGTCCCGCTTTACATCTATTAGCTGCATTTGCCTGCCGAGTCCTCCCGCACGTGCTTTTGCGACAAATTCGGGATTCAGTTCAAACAGGACAAAATTACGTTCGTGACCGTCACCGTCATGATGACTTGCAGCTTTGCAGGCCAATCCCGCACTACCGGTGCCTGCAAACGGGTCAAGAACAATATCGCCGGGATCACTACTTTTTTCGATCAAGACGCGCAGAAGTTCAACAGGTTTCTGGGTTGAGTGGAAGCGGTGCGCAGAGGGAACATTATCGCATTCCATGACATCAGGATCCCGTTTGCCGTTGAGATGCCGTTTCCCTTTATGAGCGAAGATGATCATTTCATACTGCGGTGCGTAAGATCCGTTCAGATCCCCGCTGCCGTGATTATTCTTCACCCATATCAAACAATTCTTGACCTCGAATCTGCGGGAAATCTCGCTGAAGAATAGCGGATAGGTGTCATAACGAGTGAAACAATAGAAGTGAGTGTCGTTTTTTAACACACGATGTATTTCATCCACCCAATCGCTGACCCAGTCGAGACTTTGGTCATTTGCGAACTTGGGGAGTTTGTCGCGAGCCGTCCGACGATTCGACTGGTAGTCTATGCCATAAGGCGGATCTGTCAGGACAAGGTCTACACACTCGTCCGGCAACTCGCGCAGGAGCTTGAAACAGTCCCCGCATGTGATTGCGTTTAGCCAGTCTTCACGAATACTCATGTCCACTCAGAGAGAGGGTCACCTCACGAAAACTCGCGGTGACCCGAATTCTGCCTCGATTTAGATAGATTTCTTTTTAGCCCGCTTTGAACAAACTCTTGAATACGTAGCCGGCAAGCGCGGGGTTTTCTTTCAGCCTTCTCGTTGAATACCCGTACCAAGCATCTCCGAATGGCACGTACACCCGCATACGATGCCCGGACGAAACCACTTTGCTTCGTAATTCCGGCAAAACTCCGAGAAGCATTTGATACTCGTAGCTTGCACGATCTATGCCACGTGTCCTTATCATCCGTTCCGAATGCTCAATCAGGTAGTTGTCGTGGGTCGCAATTCCAACTTGAGAGCCGCCATCAAACATCAATTCGAGCAATTTCAAATAGTTGTCCTGTATCGCCTTTCGTTCCTTGAGGGCAATAGATTCAGGTTCGACATAGATTCCCTTGCAAAGCCGGAAGTTTGTTTTGCCGGTATCCATAAGTCGCTTCACGTCATCGGCGGTTCGCTTCAAGTATGCCTGCACAACTATGCCCAATCGAGGGTAGCCTCGAAATTCCTGAAAAATCGCCAAAGTCTCGGTCGTATATGGAGAATCTTCCATGTCAATTCGAACGAAGACATCCCGCTTTCCGGCGGCTTCTATCAGGATACGCATGTTCTCGCGTGCCAACTGAGGACTGATTGACAGTCCGACGGCAGTAAGTTTTACCGACACACCGGATTTCAATTTTCGGTCGGCAATCGCGTCAACAAGGCGAACATATGCATCAATTGCGCTGCGAGCTTCGGACGGATCTGAGACAAATTCTCCCAAAACGTCCACTGTAGTGTGCATGCCATTCGCGTTTAGTTCCTGAACGACACGCATAGCGTCTTCAAGAGTCTCCCCGGCAATATACTTGGAAGCCACACGACGTACCATCCAGCGCGGAACAAGCGGCATCGTGCGAACGACCAATTGGTCTAACAAAGACATGTTCAGTATGTATTAGAAGCGAATAGTGGCGCCAATTTGAGCTCCTTCTACACCCTCAGGAGTCAAGTTCGGCGAAACATCAATTTGAAACAGCTGTGCGTCCACGTATGCGTCACCAAGGGACAGAAGTTTTATTCCGGCAAGCCACCAGATATTCTTGTTTCTGGAACTGCGATAGAGTTTCTCTTCTTCAAAATTGTCAGCCTTTTTGGCGGCCATCATCCAATCATTGTATCGTGAAATTCCAACAATAAACAGTGCTTCCGTCACGAAAAAAGCTGCCGCTTTCACATAGGACTCATTGTAAGCCTGTCCCCAGCCTGGAACCGCAAGTGAACGAAAGACCGCACCGGTAGTGCTTTTCTTGGGTCTAACCCTTGAGGACTCGTCTGCGATTGCTCTTCCTGCACACAAAAGTGCTGAAAGAATCAGAACGAGGGCAACAGCGCGATACATTCGATTTCCACAAGAACATCCTTTGGCAATCCAGCAACAGCGACAGTGCTGCGTGCAGGCGGTGCTTTCGCGAACACTGACCCATAAACCTCATTGACCGCGGCGAAATCGGACATTGTTCGCAAGAAGATTGTCGTCTTCACAACATTGTCAAAGTCGGTTCCGGCCGCCTCAAGAATTGCCCTTAGATTCTTTACTACTTGTGTGCATTGCTCGGCCGCGGTATTCCCAACTATCTCCATAGTCTTCGGGTCCAGTGGTATCTGTCCCGCAGTAAACAGCAGCGATCCCGCAACCTTTATTCCCTGACTGTAGGGTCCGATCGCCGCAGGAGCCGCGTTGGTGGTAACAACTTCACGTTTCATATCATTTAATTTCCCTGAAATCCGCGTCTTCAATATCCTCATTGCGACGGGCTGGACCTGACGCACGCTGCTGCGGATTTCCCTTGACGTTTTGTTCGGGCGAACGCGAACGAAACAGATTCAGAAGAATCTTCACCGCGAGCACTGCCGCGACTACGACAAGCAGCATTCGCAGCATTCTAAATATCCACCGGGTTGAAGTAGCGCGTGCCGTGTTGTTCACGTTCGATTTCAGCCGTAATGGCCGCAAGATGATTTGAATTGCTTACAAAATCAAGCTGAGTCGTGTTCACGATCAGCAGCGGAGTTTCATCGTAATTAAAAAAGAAATGATTATACCCTTCATTCAACGTGCGAATGTACTCTTCCGACATGTCCCGTTCATAAGGACGACTCCGCATGCGTATATTCTTCATTAACCTGTCAGTCGAGCTTTGCAGATACACTACAATATCAGGCTTGCGCACCCGCATTTCCAAAAGCGACATTACCTTTTCATACAGCGTCAGTTCGGCTTCGCTGAGGTTTATGTACGCAAATATCCGGTCTTTCGGGAAAATATAATCAGAAATCAGCGTCGTATGAAAGAAATCCGGTTCAGGCAGTTCCTGCTGCTGCTTGAATCGCGACAAAAGGAAAAAAAGTTGCGTCTGGAAAGCATAGTGGCGCTGGTCCTTATAAAACTGTGCGAGAAACGGATTCTCATCATGGTTCTCAAGCACGAGACGGCCATTCAGGTTCTCGGAGAGAATACGTGCCAGCGACGTCTTACCGACGCCGATGACTCCTTCTATCGCAATGTACCGGTGGCGAGTCTGCATATACTTATTGTGTGGCTGGACCGATCACACTGATCAGTCTAATCTCGTCGAGCAGCTGCTTGAATGTCTTTCCCGAAACAGGATGAACTGAATCCGGAATCAATTCACAAAGCGGGATCAAATAGAAATCACGCAAGTGCATGCGCGGATGCGGAACGTGCAAATCAGGGGTGTCAATAATCTCATTACCCCACAGAAGAATGTCCAAATCACATGTTCGTGCATTGCCGTGCTTGTCCGTGGTTCCTCCGACGGAAAGCTCGATTGCCTGAAGCTGTCTCAGAAACATGAAACAGTTTTCTATGCGCCTGCACTCAAAGACCGTGTTAAGGAAATTTCCACCGGCAACTCCATCAACAGGCTTGGATTCAACAACCCTTGCGATTCTCAGGAGTGCAAATTGGCGGGTTAGAAGGTCGACAGCCTTATTGTAGTTCTCCCATCGATCGCCCAAATTGGTGCCGAAACCGATGTAAGCGTGCTCAATCATCCTTGCGATGGCGGACGACTTCAACTTCGACGCTGTTCAATACTCCACCCATCGGCACATGAGGTTTGCGCACCCGGATAGTCACCTCTTGCACAGCAGCGAATTTCACCAAGACTGCATTTGCAAGCTCAGAAGCGCACGTTTCGAGCAGCCGGTAGTTTTCAGCGAGAAAGGCGCGTTCGAGTTCTTTAAACAAGAGCGTGTAATCAACCGTCCAGTACAAGTCATCGCCGCTTGATCCGCCGCGACCGAAGTCACCGGCGACTTCGCAATCGAGTTCAAACAACTGTCCAAGTCTGCGCTCTTCATCCAAAGCTCCGTGGTGGGCGTAAATCTGAATACCCTTCAGACGGATTCTGTCTTGGGGAGAGCTCACGCTTCCCCCGCCTTGAGCGATTCCACGATTCGTACCAGGTCAGTAATAAATCTCTCTAATTCAGACAATGCAAGCATGTTGCCGCCGTCCGACAGTGCCTGTGAAGGATTAGGGTGAGTTTCAACGAAAACCGCAGAAACCGCGCCTGTCGCAACTGCCGCGCGAGCAAGGTGTCCTATAAATCGCGGACTTCCACCGGACACACCAGCACCCTGACCACCCATCTTCTGAACGCTATGTGTGGCATCGAACACTACGGGGTAACCGATATCGGCCAGCAGTACAAGGGATCGCATGTCCACGACAAGATCGCGGTAACCGAAACTTGATCCGCGCTCCGTCAGCAGAATCTTGTTGTTTCCCGTCGACGCAATTTTTGCGGCCGCGAACTTCATGTCCTCCGGTGCAACAAATTGCCCCTTTTTGACATTTACGGCCTTCCCTGTTTTTCCCGCCGCAACCAGAATATCCGTCTGCCGGCACAGGAATGCGGGAATCTGAAGAATGTCCACGACTTCGCCTGCAGAAGCCGCCTGATCTGGCAGGTGAATGTCCGTTGTGACGGGCAAACCTGAAGACTTACGGACATTCTCAAGGATGCGAAGGCCTTCTTCTAGACCCGGACCGCGAAAACTATCCACCGATGTTCGATTCGCTTTATCAAAACTTGCTTTGAAAATAGGCAGCACGCCCGTACGAGTCGCGATGATAGCAAGTTCTTCTGCGACATACATACACAAGTCTTCAGACTCTATGACACAGGGACCTGCGATGATTGCGAGCGGATAGAACTCGCCGCCGATATCAATTGAGCTGGTCAATGATGGCCTTTGTGATATCGGCTGTTCCGTGCGGAGACCCTGGCATCAGGTCCGGCGTCAAATATTTGCCTTCCTTGAGCACAGCGCGAACGGCGCTATTGACCTTTTCGGAAGCTTCATCTTCGCCCATATGCTTCAGCATCATTGCGCCTGCCAAAACCAGTGAGATGGGATTGGCAATTCCCTTGCCTGCAATATCCGGAGCGCTGCCGTGAATGGCTTCAAACATGGCCACGTTGTCGCCATAGTTCGCACCCGGAGCGACGCCAAGACCACCCACAAGTCCGGCTGTCAAATCCGAGATGATGTCGCCAAAGAGATTTGTCGTAACGATAACGTCATAGGTGTGTGGTTTCTTCACCAACTCCATGCACGCGGCGTCAATAATCTTTTCCTCGGCATTGATGTCGGGATAATCAGCGGCAATTTCCCTGAAGCTTTCAAGAAAGATTCCCGAAAACACCTTCAAGATGTTTGCCTTATGAATGCAAGTTACTTTCTTGCGGCCGTTTCTGCGCGCATAGTTGAAACTATACGAGCAGACCCTGTCCATCGCAGATCTTGTGTTGCAAGCAACTACAATCGCGGCCCGTTTGTCCGGATCGACATACATCTCCTGGCCTGTGTATAAGCCTTCGGTGTTTTCCCGGATGACAACTATGTCCGTATCAGGAAAGGGCGTTTTTATTCCTGTAAATGACACACAGGGTCGTACATTGGCATAAAGGTTCCACTTTTGTCTCATGGAGACATTCACGCTCTTATAGCCGCCGCCTACCGGAGTCGTGATCGGCCCTTTCAGCACCACGCCAGTCCGGTCAATCGAATCAGCGGTCTCCTTTGGAAGCGGGTCCTTGCCCGCTGCAATCGCGGCCAATCCCGCGTGACAAACTTCCCATTGAATGACAACGCCCGTCGCCTCCATGATGGCCACTGCGGCCTCAGAGATCGACGGGCCGATACCGTCACCGGGAATGAGCGTCGCCTTGTGGGTGCGCTGCACTCCTACTCCTCTATCACTGTTTCAAGTTTCTTCGCCGAAACCACATCCTTTGACTTCGGTTCTCCAAAATTCATACATGCACCGACGAAATCCCTGAACAGCGGATGAGGATGCGTAGGTCTGCTCTTCAATTCCGGGTGAAATTGAACTGCCAAAAACCACGGGTGGTTTTCCAACTCAACTATCTCGACCAAATCGCCACCCGGCCAGACACCGGTGCATCGCAAGCCGGCCTGCTCCAGTTGTTCCCGATACTGATTGTTCATTTCAAAACGATGCCGATGACGCTCAGTGATTGCATCGGTCTTAAAGGCCGCATGTGCCTTGGAACCGCGAGTCAGGAAGCACGGGTAGCTTCCTAATCTCATCGTCGCGCCTTTCTGTTTCAAGCCGCGCTGTTCGGGGAGAAGGTCAATGACCGGATGCTTTGTCGCAGGAGCGAATTCCGTAGAGTGAGCCTTCCGCAATCCGCACACATTACGCGCATATTCAATCACTGCCGCTTGCATACCCAGGCAAATTCCGAAAAATGGTATGCCTTTTGTCCGGGCATACTGAATGGCCGCAATCTTGCCTTCAATGCCCCGTTCTCCAAAACCGCCCGGCACAAGAAGCCCTGAACAACCGGACATCAGATCCTTGGCATCGCCACTCTCAAATTCTTCAGCTTCCACCCACTTCAGATCAACCTTGAGTCCATGAAATGCCCCTGCATGAATAAAAGACTCGATAATGGACTTGTATGAGTCGCGAACTTCGACATACTTCCCCGCGATGAGAATCTTGACCGAACCGGTCGGATGCTTGATTTTTCGCACGACCTGCTGCCATTGACTGAAGTCAGGTTCCTTTCCTCTTAAGCCAAGCTGGTCGAGCAGGCGTTTTCCCATTCCCTCGCGCTCGAAAATCAAAGGCAATTCGTAGACCGTATCCACATCGGGAACATCAAACACGTCTTCTTTTCCAACATTGCAGAACAAGGCAATCTTATCCTTGACCTTGCGGTCGAGCGGCCTGTCCGTACGACAGAGCAACAAATCTGGCTGAACTCCAATTTCTCGAAGCTCCTTCACGGAGTGTTGAGTCGGCTTCGTCTTTACTTCCTGCGCTGTTGCGATGTAAGGAACTAATGTAAGATGAATGTAAACGCAATTCTTCGGGCCGAGCTCGAGGCCGAATTGCCTGATTGCTTCAATGTATGGGAGACTTTCGATGTCACCTACCGTGCCGCCGACCTCGACCAAGACGACGTCATAGACTTTCGAGCCACGCGTCACAGCGAGCATTCTCTCGATGATTTCGCCGGTAATATGGGGTATCACCTGCACTGTTGCGCCGAGATAATCGCCTTTACGTTCCTTTGAGATTACCGTATGGTAAATCTGACCCGTCGTCGCGTTGTTTGCACGGGTCATGTCTTCATCAATGAAACGCTCGTAGTGCCCAAGATCGAGATCTGTCTCCGCTCCGTCCTCTGTTACGTACACCTCACCATGCTGAAACGGATTCATTGTACCCGGATCCACGTTGATATACGGATCCAGTTTCATCATGGACACCTTTAAGCCGCGAGCCTTCAGGATGCGGCCTATCGATGCCGATGCAATACCTTTACCCAGGGAAGACACGACTCCGCCTGTGATAAACACATACTTCGTGCGGCTTGCTTTTCGCGAGTTCTTTTGCGGAGACATGTTAATTAGTGGGTTCGGAGAGATATAGTCTGGAGGTCTTCTGGAGTGTCAACGCCAACCGATGAGCTGTTCACAGATACGGTTCTGATTTCGTAGCCCGCTTCAAGCCAGCGGAGCTGTTCAAGGCTTTCGACTTGCTCAAGCGGGGACGGCGGCAATTTCACCAATTCAGCGAGTACTTGCCGGCGAAAGCCATAAATTCCCAAATGGCGAAAGTAAGGCGAGTTTTGCAGCTTGTTACGTTCGAAAGGTACGACAGAGCGGCTGAAATAGAGCGCTCGACCGTCTTGTGCGACCACGGCCTTCACAACGTGAGGCCGTGCAAGGTCCTCGACTCTTGCAGTGGGAACGACCGCCGTTCCGATCGACACGTCTGGCATCCTCATCAGGCCTGCCACTGCCGCAATTACCTCAGGCTCCATTCCAGGTTCATCACCTTGCACATTCAAGATGATATCGTATTGGCCCATGTCTTCCGCTGCGGCTGCCACACGATCGGTTCCCGAGGGCAACGCCGAATCCGTCATGACCGCCTCGGCACCGAAGCCTGCACATGCCGTAAGAATTCTTGAGTCATCCGTTGCCACAACCACGCGGTCAATTCCTGATGCCGCTTGACACTTCTCCCACACGTGCTGCACCATGGGCCGACCCCACAAGAGCGCTAACGGCTTTCCAGGAAACCTCGTCGCCCCGTAGCGTGCCGGAATGACGACCGCAACCTTGCTCATCCGCCTAAAACTCTGGGGAGACGGAAATACTCTTCCGTTCGGTCCGGCGCATCCCTTAACACTACCTCTCGAGGCAGGGACTCATGCGGAACATCGTCCTCAAGCAGAAAGTCGCCCTTGACAGGATGGACCATGGGCTCAACGTCTGAGACATCCACTTTCTTGAGCTGATCGAAAAACACAAGAATTGAGTTCATGTCCTTTTGCAGAGCCTCAATCTCATCCTCTGTAAGTCTCATCCTCGCAAGCTTCGCAAGGTTAATTATGTCGTTGCGGGAAACACTCAATGGACGATTATTCCAATAAAAACAATATTTTGCTATTGCCGACTATATTCTCGTTAAGGTAGCGCAAAATACCCCAAAAGTCAAGGGACAAGCTGCTCATCTTTGGCGGACTCCGACTGCCCGAACTGCAGCCTGTACAACCTGTAGTAGATTCCGCCCAACCTCAATAGCTCCTCGTGTGTTCCTTCTTCCCGCAGCTTGCCGTGATGCATGACCAGAATTCTATTGCAACTCTGGATGGTCGATAACCTGTGGGCAATGATAATTGAGGTTCTTCCCTCCAGTACCCTTTCAATGGCCTGCTGAATCAACTGTTCCGTCTCCGTGTCTATAGATGCGGTTGCCTCATCCAGAATGAGCAATTCGGGTTTTCTTAGAAGAGCACGCGCAAAAGCTAACAATTGGCGCTGACCTGTGGAAAGCGTGGCACCGCGCTCAACCACGGGTTCAGCAAGGCCGCCAGGCAGTTTATCGATAAACCTGTTGGCAAAAACAAGGTTTGCGGCCGCTTTCACATCTTCCTCTGTGGCATCTGGCTTCCCATAACGAATGTTGTCCGCTATATTTCCTGCGAAAATGAACACATCCTGCAGCACAATACCCAACATCGACCTGAGTTCTGCAAGAGGATATTCTCGAATGTCCCTCCCTTTGATTAGTATTTCTCCCTTTTGCACGTCGTAAAACCGTTGCAGGAGCGAGATGATTGTAGTCTTTCCCGCACCCGTCGCACCGACAACAGCAATGGACTCGCCCTGTCTGACGGCAAAACTAACGTCCTGTAATATCCATTCATCAGGTTTGTAGGCAAACCACACGTGGCGAAACTCGATGAACGGCGCATCTGATGCTGCTGTCGGCTTATCCAGAGAGCGCGAATCAGAAACTTGGATTGGCTCATCCAACACATGAAACACTCGTTCAGCAGCTGCCATTGCCGCCTGCAAGATGTTGTATTTTTCCGCGAGGTCGCGAACCGGACGATAAAACCTCTCAACATACTGCAGAAATGCGACGAGAGTGCCGACTGTCACGGTTCCTGCAATCATCATCGTTCCTCCGCCCCAAATGATTGCGGCAATCGCCAGTGCTGAAATAAGCTCGACACCGGGGAAGAATAACGCGTAGAAGAAGATCGTATCGAGATAGGTATTCTTCAGTGCCCCATTCTGCTCCTGGAATCTCTGATAGTTGTGCTCTTCCCTTCCGAACAGCTGCACGACGCGCATGCCCGTGATATTTTCCTGCAAGTATCCGTTCAGTCCGGATATCTGCGACCGGGTCTGCCGGTAGAGATCGCGCACTTTCTTCCTGAATGCGAATGTCACAACAATGAGTATCGGCACAACCGTCAACGTCAACAGCGCCAATTTCCAATTGATGGCAAACATGACGATCATGATGCCGACAAGAGTGAACACATCACCAAAGATTGCGACCATGCCTGAGCCGAACAGTTCATACAGCGCTTGAACGTCTGAAGTAACCCGAGTCATGAGCCGTCCGACTGGATTTCTGTCAAAGTAGGGTACGGACAACCGTTGCAGCTTCTCAAACACATCCCGGCGAAGCCGGTACATGATAATCTGGCCGGCCTCGCCGGTCAAGTATACCTGACTCCATCTGAGCGCCGCGGATACGGCGGCGACACCGACAAACAACACGACAATCTTTATCAACCCCGGCATGTCTCCGTTCGCAATGTACTTGTCTATGGCTATTTTTGAGAGCCACGGACCTGCGAGTTCAGCGGCCGCACCGAGCAGTAAGAGGCCTACGGCAAGAAAGAGTTTCAGTTTCTGATTCCCGACATATCCCCATAATCGCCGCGCAAGAACCGAGTCATACGCTTTTCCCATGACATCCCGTTCTTCGGCGGACTTTGCTGATGCGGCACTCATTCTGTGTGCTCCAGTTCTTCCTCTAGACGTTGGCGACGCTCCATGTCCGCGTAGTATCCATCAAGCTTCACAAGCTCGTTATGTGTTCCCTGTTCCACAATCTCCCCATTCTCGAGAACAAAAATGCAGTCGGCCTCTCGCACTGTTGACACGCGGTGTGAGATCAGGATAGAAGTCCGGTCGCGCATGAATTGTTTCAGTCCTGAAAGTATCTCCTCCTCGGTGTGAGTGTCTACTGCGGCAAGCGCATCGTCCAGAATCAAAATAATCGGGTCGCGAACGAGGGCCCTCGCCAATGCAAGTCGTCCCTTTTGTCCACCGGAAAGTGTCACTCCGCGCTCACCCACCAAGGTCTCATACCCACCCGCGAAATTCTCAACATCCTTGTCTATTCGCGAAACCCTCGCGGCCTCCAACGCTTCGGAGCGGCTGGCATCAGGTTTGCCGAAGATCAGGTTATTGTAAACCGTCTCGGAGAACAAGAAAGCGTCCTGCGGAACCATGGCGGCCGAATTTCGAAGTTCATCAATGTCCCACTCAGTAGTTGGAATGCCGTCTATCAGTACTATGCCTGACGTCGGGTCGAGCAGTCTTGGTATCAAGTTTATCAGAGTTGACTTGCCGCTGCCCGTTGAACCAACGAACGCGACAGTCTGGCCCGGTGAAATTACAAAGGATATTTTCTTCAGCACGGGCTCTCTGCTGCCGTAAGAGAAGGATACATCCACGAAGCGAATCTCACCCCGCCGCTCTTCCGGAACTTGAGGTTCCGCCGGGTTGACAATCTCCGGCTTCGTGTCAAGAAGTTCCTGGATTCTCTTCATCGAAGCCGCACCGCGCTGAAGAATATTCGCAACCCAACCGACCGCAATCATCGGCCAGGCAAGCATGCCAAGATAGCCGACGAAGGCTACAAAATCACCGACTGACATTTCATTCCTGATTATTCCCCATCCTCCGATCAGCAGGATCACCGCCGCACCAACTTCGAAGAAGAAACCCATGAGCGGGAAGAACAATGCCTGCACCTTCGTCATGGCAAGATTTCGCTTCACATACTCGCGATTGAGCACATCAAATTTCGCGAGTTCCTGATCTTCCTGCGAAAACGCGCGAACAACTCGTGCTCCCGAGAGGTTTTCTTGCGCCTGATCGGAGAGTTTGGAGTACTGCTCCTGAATATCCGTGGTTAGCTTGTGCGTCACTTTGCCCAATTTATACACCGAATAACTTACCAACGGCGTTATGGCCAGGGTGAGAAGCGTCAGTTTCGGTGAAATCAAGATCATCAGCACGAGTGAGAATATCGCTGTCAGCGCCGTGTCAATCGGATACATGAATCCCGGTCCAAGGACGTTGCGGACGCTGTCCAAGTCATTGGTCATTCGCGCCATCAAATCGCCAGTACGGTTCCTTGTATAATATTGTACAGGTTGCGCCTGAAGATGGGCAAACACCGCCGCTCGTAGGTCCTGTTCCACATAACGGGACATCCCAATCAAAAGCATTCTCATGTAGTATCTGAAAATGCCTCCGACCAGAAAGACTCCAACAATCAAGCCGGCATACTTTGCAAGCTTGACCGAGGAAACATCACCATTCAGGTCATCAACGGCCAGTTTCATGATCCAAGGAGCAAGGGCGGAGATTGCCGTTGAAAATACGGCAGCAATGCTTCCCCAAATAATCTTCTCACGATATGGCCGTAGATACGGCAGTAGATGTCGAAGTGAGTTCACTCTAACCTCTCCCCATACAAGACAAAGCCTCCGGCGTGAACCGGAGGCCTCGCGGTTGTCGCGGCACAATCCTGCCTTTCTTAACTTGCAGGCTTCGCTTTCTCAATCAAATCTTCCTTCTTCTTGAGCAGCACATCTGCTGTACTATTGTAAATCACGAAATCTGACAATGCACCTGACTTTCTGACAAAGTACTGCTTCTCGTCACGGGGCATAAACTTGAGTTCCGTTACCGAACCGTCTAGCATCTCGGCTGTCACAACGCCTTTGGGATTCGCGAAGGTGGACTCAGTGAGTGTATCCGCGAATTCCACTGTATTCATGCGGGACAGCATCCGGGTAATTCGTTCGACATTCTGCTTGACTGCCGGGAATTCAACGCCGTTCTCCGTCGCGTGCCAGACTGTATCCTGCCTTTCGAGAACAAGCAGGCTATTGTCCAAAGAAATGGTAACTTTTCGGATACTGTCCATCGGCAAGGCCGTAATCGTCTTGTCGCGCCAGTCCGTCCGCTGCCGCTTAAATGTCGAAGCATGATTGCCGCCGATTTCCCAGACTTCCTTCTGACCTTCAATTCGCGCATAGCTGGTCTGCATCGTCGGTCCCGCCTTGCCAAGAAAGATGGAGTTTTCCTTCCCATTCGCGCTGAAGTTGACCAAAACACCCTTTGCTGCATCAACTTCAAACTCCGGATAGCGGTCGGGCTTATCAGTTACCATTGCTTTCTTAGACATTTGCGAGAAACGCTGCAGAGCGCGGCCGACATTCTGTGTGTTTGCCGGAAAGACCTTCTCTCCCATCACTTTCCAACCATCTCCTTCCTTCCGAAGTTCAGTAGTATCCGTGGAAGTAATGATCTTCATGTAAGTTATGGAGGCGCTGTCGGCCTGAACAAGCGGAATATCCGTCTTCGCAACCGGCTCGCTTTGTGACATGACCCAGTAAATCGCGATCAAGGCAAAAAGTACGGCGGCAAGTACTGCAGTCTTGTTCATAATGTTACCTCCTTGCGCTTCCGACGATTACGCCATCTCATCGCACCCAACAGCAGAACAAGTGCCGGCGGACCTATCAAGTTTGCAAGTTTCACGCGCTGTTTCGTCTCATCCGTGATGTTCGGGTTAAGTGGACGTACGGCAGCATCTCGGGATCGTATCGCAAGCAAGTCGGTATCCTGTGACAGCCAGTCAATTGAATTTAAGAAGAACACAAGATTTGGTCCGCCCTGCTGCATGTATTGGCCTTGGAGCAGGTTGCCATCACCGACAACTATCATGCGGGTGTCACTGCTTTCGGTCAGTATGTTTAACGTCGGCGCTACGGCCGTGCTGTCGGCCGGCAAAGGTACCGATCGGCCTTTGAAATACGACGGGAATGTACCAGTTAAAGACACTGCGAAGAGTTTCTGACCGCCTGTGAATTGCGATCGCTCTCTCCGCGCTTCCGGACTAATGTCAAACTGCCCAACCTGCACCATCGTGTATTCGGAGGATTGAATCAGCGAAGTAATCGACACGTTGCCTTCCCCGGGTCGAACAGTGTCAATTGAACTTGGGAAGAACAGAGTACCGGCGCTGAGCCCCTTCGTGACAGGATGATCCTGATTGAAATTCACAACCTCGGGGAATGCCGGATAGCGAACCAAATTGGTCATCATGAAGATTCCCTGCTGTCGCTGGATATTGATCATGGCTCCGTTTGCATCTAGAACAAGATTGTTCGCAACGGTAAAGCCATATCGCCTTGTCCAGTCGTCAATGTCGAGTTGAAGCTGAGTGGCCTGCGACGTCGAAGCATCACCGGATACCTTGTTCACAAACCAGGCAACTTTGCCTCCCCGCATGATGAACTGGTCAATTACAAACTTCGTCCAGTCATCAATCTGTTCCTCCGGCTGCACAACGCAGAGGACGTGCACATCGTCCGGGACAAGTTCCGCTCCTGACTTCGTGTTTATCGGCACGACTTCATAATGCTTTGACAAGGCCGTAGCCACAGTCCGCAAATCCTGTCCTAAATCGGGCGTCCCGTAATTGGTCAGGAAACCGATCTTCGGAAGCTCTTTGGACACGAGACGTTTGATCGTGGACGTCATCTCGTACTCAAAGTTATTCACAGACTGTATCAACGGAATAGTCTCGTGCTTGTCACCGTAGATGAGCACAAGACCCATGTAGACTTTCTTCAGCTGAAGCGCATCCTTCTCCATGACGTTAACTTGCGCGGGCTGAACACGATAGCTCTGCGCTTCGCGCTCAAGCTGCTCCTCGTCGGCGGGGTCCACGAATTCATAGTAGAAGTTGCCATTGCCGTATGTTCGGTAGTCCTCGAGAATGTCGCGAACATACCTCGAATTCGCATTATAAGGTGCGGGCAAGTCCTTTGTGAAATACGCTTTTACTGTCAGACGATCTGTTAATCCGCCGACAACGTTGCGGGACGCCTGACTTAGCGTGTAAATTGACTGCTCGGTCAAGTCCGCACGGGCAAACAGCTTCAGGCCGATTAGATTCACCACGATGATAATCGCGGCGATCACAAGTAGTGTTGAAATATTTGAAACTGACCAGGTTTTCGTGCTCATTTCTTAGTCTCCCCGGCGGCGAGAAAGTGCGTGGCTTGCCATCAGTAAAGCAAAGAAGATGACTGATGCAAAATACAGGACATTTCGGCTGTCTATGACACCGCGCGCGACATTCTGAAAGTGATACTCGATTGCCAGATACTCGAAAATCCCTGCGATAGCACCCGGCAGGAAAAACAGAATCTTGTCGGCAATGAAAAAGAAGAACGATATGAATAAGGCCAGAATGAAGGCGACGATCTGATTGTCTGTCACAGACGAGGCAAAGACACCAATGGCAAGGTAGGAGGCTGCCATGAGCAGCAGACCGATATAGCCTGCGACGGCCTGTCCCGTATCCATGTCACCCAGACTGCCAACTGTAAATGCGTAAACGATCGTGCAGGCAATCAATACACCGATTAGTCCCAATGCAGCAAGATACTTGCCGACAACTATTTCGGAATCTTTAATCGGGTACGTATATAACAGCTCGATTGTGCCGGTTTTCTTCTCCTCCGCCAGCAGTTTCATGGAAAGCGCAGGTATGAAGAACACAAACAACAGCGGTACGATTCCCCACAGAGTTCGCAGATCCGCTTGATTCGCCAGGAACAGATTGCTTGTGAAGAAATAGCCGGTGATAATCAAGAAAAACGTGAGAACGATGTAGGCAACAGGTGAATCAAAGTAGGACTTGAACTCCCGGCGCGCGATGACAGTAATGTTGTGCATGTTTAGGCCGCCGTAAGTTTGTGGAAGACTTCTTCGAGACTCTGTGTCTCGGGGATCATCTCTAGTAAAGTCCAGTTTTCCCGAACCGCAAGCTTGAATACTTCTTCACGCATGTCGGATCCCGGACCACTCTCTACACGGAGTTTTGATTCTCCAGGCTTTGAGGTTTGGACGTTTCGAACTTCGTCCACCGACTGAAGACTCTTCAACTTTGCGATTGCGCCGTCCGCGGAGCCCTTCAGAGTCAACATCAGCACTGTCCGTCCCTGTAATCCCGCTTGCAATCCTTCCGGAGTATTATCAGCAACAAGCTTTCCGCTGCTGATTATGATTACTCTTGAGCAAGTGGCCTGCACTTCCGACAGAATGTGCGTGGACAAGATAACTGTCTTCTCGCGGCCAAGTTCTTTAATGAGTGCTCTGATCTCGACAATCTGATTTGGGTCCAGACCGGCTGTAGGTTCGTCGAGAATCAAATATTCCGGATCGTGGATTATTGCCTGGGCAAGTCCGACGCGCTGGCGGTAGCCCTTCGAGAGCTGACCAACGTCCTTGCCAAGCACCGCGACCAGACCACAGCGATCCACAACTTCCTTTATGCGGCCCTTTTCCTTATCCTTGGCAATCTTGCGGAGTGCGCACACGTAGTGCAAGTAGTCCAGAACATTCATGTCTTGATAGACTGGAGCCATCTCCGGCAGATAGCCTATCTTCTCGCGTATTGCCAGCGAGTCCTTTTCCATGGTCAGGCCGTCTACCGTTATCGTTCCCGAAGTCGGAGGCATGTAGCCTGTGATCATTCGCATTGTCGTGGTCTTGCCTGCACCATTTGGCCCAAGGAAACCGAGAATCTGGCCCTTTGGCACATTCAGCGAGACCCCGTCTACGGCTTTTGCACCACCGTAGGATTTGGTCAAGTTTTGAAGTTCAATCATGGATCAGAATGAGAGTTGCTTTTCGATTGGAGTTGTAGCAATTATGGAAATATACGCACTATTCCAGCGCGAGGTTCCCAAATTTGTAAATATCTAAGTATAATAAAATCAATATAATAAAGAGTGCGTCTATAAGTGAGGAGGAGCTAATACTTACATTTGAGTCAAATCAACTCGCACCTCATAAACTGGATCCCCAGACTCAAATATCAGTTCCTTTGTATAGGTTGGAAACTCCGGATGCCTTAGTTCGAGAACGTGTTTGCCCAAGGGTAGAAATACTATTTGCGTTGAAGGGGTTCGGAATTTCAATTCGCCGTCTACATAAACGTCTGCCCATGGCCTAACCGACGCAATTCTCAGGCGAGCGATAGATTCCTGCAAGTTCACTGCGATCTCAGTCGTGTCACCCGGCACTAACTCAATGGTTCGCGAAACCGGAAGCTTAACCTGATCATTCAGAAACAGCAGTGTTCCCTTTCCCTGAGGAAGTTGAATAGGTGTAAGCAT
Source organism: bacterium (assembly GCA_013360195.1). Classification (NCBI taxonomy): domain Bacteria; species bacterium. The sequence continues at coordinate 46,912 of JABWCQ010000004.1, read as the reverse complement.
TGGAGTCGTTCCAAGCAGAGAGTCGTTGTAGAAGACACGGGACCACGGTGTGCTTGTTATTGTTGCGAAAGCCGGTCCCGTTGGCTTCTCCGGTTCTACTTGTCCCAGAGCTGCAGGAAGTGAGTCACGCTTCTCAGGAGTCTTCGGCACCGGAACGGTGTCAGCGATTGGGCGCACAACTTCATCCACAATGGATGAATCGAGTGCAGTATCGGCGGGCTGATGCGGCAGAGTGTCCACCGGCACAGGTCTTTCCTCTTCAGTCACGAATGTACGCGCGTCACGTTTTGTTGTTATCAGGGCAACAACTGTTGCAATCAATAGAACGGCGGCAGTTCCGTACCAGATTAGGCTTCGTTTGCGCGAAAGCACTCCCGATGGGGTTCGGACGCCTACCGGCTCCACACGGCCTTCGCTGCCCAAGTATTCTGCAACCTGACCGAGGTCAAATGTGCGAATAACAGGGTCTGCCAGCAACGCGTTTCTAACTACCGAAGCGCTGTGCGGCCGTTCGGATGGATCACGTTCAATCAGCTCTTCGAGAATCATTCGCACATTGATCGGAATCACGTCTGCATAAAGATTCAGATCAGGCGGCCTGTACTTCATCACATTCTGAAATGCCTCACCGAGATTCTCTCCCTGAATCAGACGCAGACCTGTCAACATTTCAAAGAGCATGGCTCCGCAGGTGAATAGGTCTGTCTGCGGTCCCGTTTCACCTCCCAGCGCTTGCTCAGGCGACATATAGGAAGGTGTGCCGACGACCATCCCCTCTTGAGTCACTGCCGGCAAGTCACGCAAGCTGGCGAGACCGAAGTCCGTGATCTTCACCACGCCATTCTGTGCAATCAGGATGTTATCGGGCTTCAAGTCTCGGTGAACAATGCCGTGTGCATGCGCCTGTTCGAGACCTGCCAGAATTTCCGTTATGATGCGCAAGGCAAGACCGATTGGCAGGATCCCACGATTCTTGAGAAGACTGCCGAGCGTGATCCCGTCAACGAATTCAAGCATGAGAGAGAGTGAGTCCTCTCCCGCTTGAATATCGTAAATCTGAACTACATTAGGGTGTGAAATACGGGCAATCGCACGTGCTTCCCGCTCAAAACGAATCCGCAGATCGGAGTCACGGGCGAACTGCGGATGAATTGATTTGACAAGTACTTTCCGGTCGAGACTGCTGTCCCAACCCTCCCAAACCGTGGCCACGCCGCTCCGCGAAATTTCGCGAACGAGTCTTACGCGCTCATCATTCATACATTACGTAAAGGTGCATTTCCCGGTATCGGTCAATTGCTTCCGTCTTTCCACTCTGCCAACTTGTAATGCAGCCATCGCAATGATACCCCAAGCGCTGACGCTGTTTTCGTCTTGTTGCCTCCCATCTCGTCCAGCGTTCGCATGACGTAATCACGCTCGTGTTCGCGTAATGACCGGGACCCGCCGGGTGTTTTCAGCACTCTGGGAATGATCAACTCATCCGGTGTGATGTCGCGATCGCCCGCAAGAACAATGGCACGCTCTATCGCATTCTCCAGTTCGCGAACATTACCCGGCCAATGGTAGCTCGACAAGAGCCGCATCGCTTCGGGTGAAATCCTCTTTTCCTGTGTGCCGCTCTTTGCAGCGTATTTGCTCAAGAAGTGCCTGACAAGAAGAGGAAGGTCGCCGTCACGCTCGCGCAGAGGTGGCATGTTTATTGTTATAACGTTCAACCGGTAGAACAGGTCTTCGCGAAAACTGCCTCGTTCCACTTCCTTCCCAAGCGGTTTGTTTGTCGCAGAAATAACCCTGACATCAACCCGTCTGGTTTCCGTATCTCCTACACGTCGGAACTCACCGTCCTGCAGCACACGCAAAAGCTTGGCCTGAATGGACAACGGAATGTCCGACACTTCGTCGAGAAAAAACGTCCCGCCGTCCGCAATTTCCAAAAGACCCTTCTTGTCCGAAACCGCGCCGGTAAAGGCCCCGCGCTTGTGGCCAAAGAGTTCGCTCTCTAACAGTGTTTCAGACAGGTTTCCGCAAAACTGGGCAATGAAAGCCTTATCACGCCGCGGTCCATTATAGTGCAATGCCCGTGCTACCAACTCCTTTCCGGTGCCGGACTCACCTTCCAGCAGGACACTGATATCTGCATGAATTATCTTGTTCAGAAGTTCGAAAACATCTTGCATGCGTGCGCTGTTTCCGATGATCTCCTTGAACTGGTACGTTCTCTGGACTTCACTTCGCAGTTGATAGTTCTCATCCCGCAAGCTGCCCATCAAGCGCGCATTCTCGATGGCGATAGCACACAGATTCGAAAAGGCCTTCAAAAAGGCCAGCAATTCATCCGTGAATCCTTCACGATGCTTGCGGCTGTCAAGATAAATCGCTCCGACTATCTTCCCGCGAAGAAGAAACGGAACCGCCATGACTGCACGAATCTGATTGAATATGACCGATTCCGCACCGGCGAAACGCGGATCGGTCTGCGCATCTATCGTCAACACGCCTTGCTGCGATTCAATTGCCCCCATAACGATGGAGCGGCTGATTTCGGACACGGACAGCGCTGATTCAGGCGAAATGTTGCGTGCTGTCCGCACGGAAAGACCGGTTCCGTTGCCGTCTTCACGCAACACAAGAAATCCCCGCTCCGCATTTACCGTCTGAATCGCTATATCCATAATCCGCTCCAGCAGCGAATCTATGTCCCAGATGGCGTTGAGAACCTGGGATATGTCAAACAGTGCCTGCAATTGCTCGCGCGGCAGCGCGGGCTGCGTGGTCATGCCGGCGGGACCCGGAATTCTGGCAGAGCTTTCCATGTGTTGTTTGTTTTGCGAAAAGTGCTTCACTGACCGCACAGGTCAGTGCAGATCTCACGATAATTAAACGTACCTGAAGTTGATCCGGCACGATTTCCATTCTGATCAACAACAAACAATCGCCACCCGTAGAAAATCAAGTTGTTGCTGTCGGACGGGAAGAACTCTCGATCCTCCCACTCAACCCATACCGTCGTATCCTGCGGCGAAATATCATGCACAGTCAGTGATGGAACAAGATCGAAATTGGAATAATAGAATCGGATCTCCATCTCGGTCGCCTGACCTTCGCCGTTCCATCTGTCCCAGCTGAAAAACCGGTACTCCGGACAGATGCAATTCGCCGGGTTCAACGGCCATCGAGGTGTCGGATACTCCCGAAACAGGTTCGGATAGAGCACGGAACGCTGAGCAGTTGCGCCGGAGTCATCCTCAACCGTCACGGTGATTACGCTGCCAACATAACGTTCTGCAGCAGAGTCGAGTTCTGTCTCCTGTTTGGTGAGAACCCACATTGCCTGCGGTGCATCATACACCATTTGTCCGAACATTCTTCCGTTGATCGTCACCACAACGTTGTCAAAATTCAGGTTCTCGTCCGGATCAGAAAGCCTTGCCAACACCACGACTCCACATTGGTCTTCCGTTGGAAAATTGACGCAGTTAGTGTTTACAATCAGCGTGTCCACAGAAGGGGACCTGTTTGGCACTGGCGGGTCCACGTAAACGGGGGAGCTCGGATCGTACGGGTTAAGCCGCTCCGGTGTCCAAGAGCACCCAACTGCGATCAAGGTAAGGAATATGGCCTTTGTCAGATCATTCATACATGAAAGGTATTGACAATTTGCGCGCAAGTCAAGCCGCCGTGCACACTTCGTGCATTATTTAGAAACTAAATAAAAAAAGGGTCGCCTGTTCTCCAAGCGACCCGCACAAAACCATAAAATTTCTCTACTTAACGAATAAGAGGCGCTGGGACCCGATGACTCGACCGCCAAACTCTGCCTGAGCCACATACAGCCCTGTAGACAGTCCAGAGGCATCGAAGTGCACATTTTGCAAGCCAGGAGAATACACTGGACGGGACAGCTCGTAAACAGTCCGCCCAAGCACATCCCACACCGTAATGTGAAGAACACCCGAACCATTGACCGCGATCGGCAGTACGGTGGCCGGATTGAACGGATTCGGATATGCAGCCTCCATTACGGCACTTCCAACAATCCCGGGTCGGTCATGTACGGGTGACTGTTCCTGATGGAAGTAGAACCTGCCGATATCAAGTCTGGTGTCATCCGGGTCATTACCGTATGCCGGATCGCCCCGATCTATGCACGGCGAAGTGGGAGTCAAACTGAAGAACGCTGCCAATTCCTCATTGGAATTCCAATGTCCCCAATTACCAACCATGGCGAAATCAGGGTTGTCTTCCCAAATCGAATCACCCAAGAATACTGTTAACTCATCAAACGACTCATAAATCACTTCAGCGGAATTGAAAAGTGGATTCTCCGGCGCATAATCCAATGACAAACCTGGCTCCATCCACTTTACTACGTAGTCGGCATCGATTCGGCCTGTGCCACTCGTGTTAAAATATATGTCCACGGGGCTGCCCATAATGGTAGTCGTGGAGTTCACGCGGATATAGGCCGTCCTTGAAGCGAAGAAGCAGCTCGATGTATACCCTGCCGCGCCGCGCACCGTAATGGTCATCTTGGAAACGTCAAGGTTTCCGTTCACCTCGTTCAGTACACCTAGTGCCATCTGAGAATAGCTTTCGGCATAAACAATCGTGAAGTCGAGGTCCCAAGACTGATCACCGAAGTCCGGCGTATTGCCAAAACGTGCGCCAATCACATTCAACGGTGCCCTGACAATGATGTTATTGGCACTCAAACATATGTTCGTGCTATTCTCAACCCAGAGACCGGCAGTCGAGTTAAACGGATCTATGGGATCACCGGGGCCGAGCGGTCCGACTTCAGCTTTCAGGAAATTGTCACGGAATATATTACCCGGAGCTTCGTTACAGTCCGTCGAGGCAAAACCAACCAAATTGTTCAGTTCAACGACTCGCGAGTACAAACCGGAAGTCACGAACGAGTTGCGCCGGGCATGCAACTGGCCGGAACTAATTCTCAGGCAATTCTCAGATGCACGAAACGAACAATCATTCAGCTCCAAACCACCGTCAACAAGTTCAACGCATTGACGCGCCAAACCGACATCCGACATGATGTGAACACTGTTGAACAGGTGCCACACCGATCCGGACAATCTGAAACCGCGCCAGTTCTCTACCGAATAGACGTAAATAGGGCTCAAGACTGAGCCCTCCATTCGCAACACACCTTCTGCATCGAAACGGCCGGACCCCGCAAAAAAGATATGCGCGCCACCTTCAACAATCAGGAGTTGTCCCTCAGGCACGTATGCGCCCGGCTGAACAATTACAGAATCACCAGTATTCCACTTACCCCATACAGGACCTGCGGGGACGTTAATCACCCCGGCCCCTGCAGCGCTGGCAAGGGTCATGCAGATCAGAATCCACTTCGTGAAGTTCATTCTCATTGGGAATGTCCTGTCAGTTTTCTGCTGCCTTTACAGCAAAAGTGGTGTAACCTTCTGTTCTTCGGTGATCTACGACGTCAGAGGCGATACAAAATAAACAAGCTCCCGTGCCGAATACACGGTTGCTGATACAATATACTGTCGGACTTGTGTTTTGTCAATTATTCCTGACACAAATCCAAATTAATTTCGTGACAGGAAAACCTATTTATCTTTCAATAATTCAATAACTTCTGAGTCTGTGGGAAATCTGTGCTCCTGCAGTTTTGAGAAAAGGAGGATACCATTCTTGCGAATCTCAAATGCACCACCACCCGAGCGAACAAGTTCAGGATCCGCAAATCCTTGTTTTTTCATAGATTCAGCCAAACTGGCTGCCCTGGGGCCGTAGTTTCACTGAACGCAGTATTCAATTGACCATTTCATTCAGGCACCTATGTGTGAATCTCGCTTTGACCTATCAGATATTCATCCGGCTGCTCACGAAGAACGTGCATTAGTCCGTGGACGATCTCCTCGCACGTCAATTCTCTCTGGCCGGCACTTGTTCGCATACTTCCGAGAAAAACTTCAGATATGATAATCTCCTTGCTATCCAGTTCCTTGCGCAGAGCCTTGATAAAGATCCGCAGTGAAGCCTTGCTGGTAGAATTCGCGACCGGATGTTCGTCCGGTGACAGTGCGGCGGCACTCGACATCACCACTGCATGACCCCTGCCAAGCCTCGAAAACATCGTCTGCACCAATTGAAAGCAGTTCACAAATCCGTAGAAATTCGCGCTCATCGCCGTGGCAAGCTCGCCTTCGGAAACTTGACCAGCTCGTTCATTAGACATCACACCGACGTTGTAAATCAATCTGTCAAGTCGCGGCGACCACGCGCTGAATTTGGTCAGCATATTCAAGACACTTTGCGAGTCCGTGACATCCGCAACGAAAGCCGAACAGCCGACTCCATATTCCTCGAGTCTGTCCTTGTAACGATACAGCAAATCCGAGTTCTTCGAGACCAGTCCGATCTTTTCTCCGTTCCGGCCAAGTGCCCTCGCGACTTCAATCAGGTCACCTGAAACACCAACGATTAGTGTGGCAGCAGCTTCCTTTTCTAAAGATTCCACCCGAATCCCGCCTTCCACTCTGTCCGATCCTGCATACGACTTTCAGAGATTGCGTCAATCTCAAGCCGTAAATTGAGATTAGGCAAGACCTCATAACGCGCACCAAATCTGATCTTGGAGGTCTGCTCAAATCTACCGGATAGGAACGGAAAACTTTCGTTGTTGCCTTCGAAGTTCGTCTCGTAGATAGAGCCGCCGACATTCTCAGTTTCAGTGTTCGCCCCGTGATTTTGTCTTTCATATCCGACAGATAGATACAGCGGATAAAATGAAGCCCCCAACCGGAAATTGATAAACTCACTGTTTGGTTCGCGTGTATATCCCAGAGGCGATGTCCAATGCGAGAAGGTATTCACCTCAAAGAAGTGCGAATAGACAAATGGACGTATCTTGGTGTATTCAATTCGCGCGTCAAACTTCTCCCAGACGGGTTTCGGAATGATTCCATGAGCTCCCACCGTAAAGGCATTCTTGCTGTTGCCTGTACCTCGAAACAGGTCGCTTACCAGCACGTCATCAAGCAATAGTTCGCCATAAATCTTCAATCCCTGTATCGGCCGCCACTTGCCGTCCAGCGAGATCAAAAGATTGTCTTTGTCGTCGTTAGAATGCTGAACACTGTACAAGAAATTCAGCGGCGTCAAATAACCTAACTGCAGCCCTCGGTCACCATAAACAACAGCCTGCGAAAAGGCAAGCAGCACATTGTCCCGGGGAGAAATTTCGAGCCGTTGAGCCGACAGATACTTCTGAGCATTGATTGTACGAGGACGGCCATCCGGATTGGTGTAGAGTGTGTCTGCCGGTATTATTGACTCCAGAAATCCGTGCAGAAATGTATAACTGACTCGGTTGAAATTCGCGTCGAATCGTGCATAGTCGAACGGCGGCGCATAACTGTTCAAGAGAAGTCCGCCAAAATAACCCGGTCCCCATTTGTGCCGGCCGCGACCTGCTGAAATCGCAAGGTTTCTTCCGTAGTATTGTAGAATGGATTCAGAGATGTCGTAGGATGTCCCCCCATCCCCTTTCAACTCGGCACTCGCAACATTGTCTTCATAGAGTGCAGCACGACTGCTGTAAGGCCCGTTCCCTGCCTCCGTGATGTCCCGAAAGTCCACCATCCCGTAGAGACGCGAATCATATCCTGCCTCAACACGAAACCCGCCCGTGAACTGAGTTATTTTCCCGCGCTCGTCGTCGGTCTCGATTACTCGAAGCCCGTAAACGGGTTGGACGGAGAAGGCAAAGTTGTCGTCGTCCGAACCGTATGTATAGAAATGGTAGCCGTCTGCATAAAACTTCCTTAGAATCGTCGGCCATCCGGCATTACGGTACTTCATACCGTGCTCAGAGGGTCCGCCTATTCGTAAACCGCTCATTACTAGATGGCGACTGGCATACTCCCCAAAATATCGGTTCCACTCTTTGGCCGTGATTCTTTGCATTTCACTGACTTCGTTCTCCGTGAAATCAAAGTAATCCGTGTGTCGAACAGGCCGCCGATTGACGAGATTTGGCCTCGCTCCGTGGTTCAATCTATACTTTGTTGAAGTCTCGAACCGTTCCATGTAGTCATTCCATCCATGACTCAACAACGGGAACTCGCCTGTAAAGGCGAGCCCCGGTACTGAAATCACGAATAACACGACTATTGCTGACGCAAGCCTCATTTTTCCAATCTACCGAATCCCGCACCAAAACTCAATAGTTTCCAAACAAAAAGGGCTGCCCAACGGCAGCCCCCTGGCCCGGATTCCGTAATCTATTTCTTGTCAGCCGTGTACATGGCCTTCTTCATCATGGCCGCCCGTTCTTCAGGGCTGGACTTCATGACGTGCTCTGCACAACCTTCGCAGCAGGTGCTCAATTTCATGCCGTTTTCGACCACGCAAGGGGTTTTCGCCCCGACTTCAAAGGTACCGCCGCAAGCGCAGGTCGCCATTTTCTTGCCGTCCTGCATGATGCAGTTGGAGGCCATCTCCTTCGCGGCAAAAGACCTTTCCCAGTCCATGATGGCCTTGATCATCTCCTCCGCACTTGAGCCCTTCATTTTCTCCGCGCATTGCTGACTGCACGAGTACAAAGTTAGTCCGTGGATATCGACACTTGCGGATTCGGAAGTCACCTCGAACTCCTTGCCGCAGGTGCAAAGGGCTGACTTGTGCTCTTCCTTGACCGCAAAAACATTGTTCATAGTATGCAGCGTACCCAGCTCAACATCATCAGCGGCAGGCTTGACCAATGCGTGATCATCAGCCTGCGCAGAAACGACTGCCAGACCGAGGAAAAGCAGCAAACCTAATGTCTTTTTCATCCTACTACTCCTGTTTGAATGTCCGGAACTTGATCACTTTTGCGCCAAGCATCTTTGATAGTTCCTTTGCAAACAATAATATACTGGTTTGTATAGAGTAAGTCAAATCTTGGCGCAGAAAAAAAGAGGCGGCCTAGTGCCGCCTCAAATCGCAAATTCTGCGAATTATTAGGCTTCCGCTCCCCAATTTTCGTGAAGAATGGCATAAGCGACTCCCAGAATTGCAACGGGAATCAGGAGACCAAGCAGAAGAAAAGGTTGCTCAGCAAACACTCGCGTTCCCAATGCAGTGTCCAGCCATCCCGCTCCTTGCGACAAGTCGCCGACTGCTTTACCCCAAAGATCCTCACCCCAAATCAAGGCAATGATCAGAAGGCCAAAGGCAGGCGCCAGCCCCATAACCCAATCCAGCCAGTTTGCCTTCTCTCTCGCCGGCATGACAATTACGCGCGGACGCGTCTTGCGAATAACTTGAGCCGTGAAATCTACCGACGGCCATTCAACCGGCAAGTGGTTCAGGCCAGTATCAAGCTTTTGCATCTGGCGGTACAACCGGGCAAGCTTGTCATTCGACTTCAGTTCAAGTTCAAACTGCGCAGTTTCATTCGGGTCCATTTCGCCGTGAATCCGGCGGCAAACCCGTTCAATCATCTGTTCGTATCTGATTTCGTTCATTCTAAGTCCTCCAAACTGTCTCCAAACAGCCGCTCGCGCAGCCACGCTTTCCCCCGAAACAAGTAGCTCTTCACCGTTCCTACCGGCACGTCCATAATATCCGATATCTCATTATAAGACAGTTGCTTCAAATAGAACAGCACCACGGCGGTGCGATGCTTATCCGGCATCTCAGGAAGCAGCCGTATCATCTGCTCCTTCAGCCGTACTTCTTCCCCATAGGGATTGTCTTCGTCCTCTACAAACTGCGGGCCCCGCTCTACCGTTGGGTCATCAATGTCGAGAAACTGTGACCGCGACCGGGCGGTCTTGCTTTCAGCGATGGCCAAATTCAACGCAATCCGATAGATCCACGTCGAAAGTTTACAATCGCCCCGAAAATTATGCAAACCCCGCCATACTCGTACAAATACCTCCTGAGCCAAGTCCTCCGCGCTCTCGACTTTTCCCGACATGCGCGCGACTAAATTCAAGACCATACCTTTGTACTGGTCAATAAGTTCTGCAAAAGCCCGTTGATCCCCCGCCCGAATCCGCTCAACGAGTATTAAGTCCCGTTCATCTGTAGGCGGAGCTGACACCTGTTCCCCTTTTTATAATGATTGAGGGGGGTTTGTTGTTCAAGGTTGCAACTTTCTTCTGTCAGTCTCGCTCATATCTTTCGAATGGAGCCCGCTGAAAGGGATTGCTGCACATTCGCCGATGCCCACATGGGATTCAGGTATCGGCATAAGCCTAGGAGATTTATAATGTTAAGTGATGTGATGGGAGCGCTGATTGGTCTGGTGACCGTAAGTGGACTCCTCCTCCTAATCCTCATCGTTGTCATCATGGATAACCGGACTCGCCGTATGCGGGTCAAGCTCCTCCATGAAGAGAGGATGATTGCACTTGAAAAAGGACTTCCGGTCCCCATGGACTATCAGGACGGCATCTCGCGCAAAAAGCGCCCCTACGTCAGAGGACTCGTTTTTCTGGGCATCGGAGTCGCTATGCTCTGCTGGTACGCAATGTCAGCCGATGGCGACACGGACTTGGGAGGCATGGCTATGGTTCCGACGTTCGTAGGTTTAGCCTTGATTCTCGGAGACTGGCTCAACGAAAAGAAGGCTGCGGCAAAACCGAAAGTCGAGACAGTCGACTATGCGACGGAGCCTGTGAAGTATCCATAACGGGGTAGTCCGTGCTGTAATGCAGCCCTCGACTCTCCTTTCGTGCAAGGGCTGAACGCACAATCAGCTCGGCGACAAGAACAAGATTGCGGAGTTCTACCAAATCCGGACTTACACGAGTCCTTTGGTAGAAGTCCGCAATTTCTTTTGTCAAGAGCTCGAGTCGGGCTTGGGCACGCTTAAGGCGGCGCGTCGAACGGACGATTCCCACATAATTCCACATGGTCCGTCTGATTTCTTCAAGGTTGTGTATGAGCAAAACCGCTTCATGTTCAGTGTGCGTACCTTCAGAAGACCAGGCGTCTGCCGGCGGCAGTTCGGGACACTCGTGCAACCAACGTTCGCAATCCTCTGCGGCATTGGCGGCAAAGACTATGGCCTCCAAAAGCGAGTTTGAAGCGAGCCTGTTCGCGCCGTGCAGCCCGGTGCAGGCCACTTCACCAATTGCATACAGTCCCTGGACAGTGCTTCGTCCTTGTATATCCGTTTCGATGCCGCCGCACTGGTAATGCGCCGCCGGGACGACCCAGATCGGCTCTTGTGTGAAATCAAAACCCTTTTCCCTGCAGCTCCGGTCAATATACGGGAATTTCGATCGAAGCAGTTCCGGCTCTAAATGAGTGCAATCCAGCAACACATATGCATCTCCCCGCTGCTTCAATTCCGCGTCTATCGCCCGGGCGACTATATCGCGGGGAGCGAGGTCGGCACGACTATCATACTTCGGCATGAACGCTTCACCGTCAAGTGTCCGAAGAATTGCGCCTGCCCCACGAAGAGCTTCCGTAATGAGATGGTTCTGAACAGTATCGTCCCGATCATACATTGTGGTCGGGTGAAACTGGAAGAACTCCATATCCGAGATAACTGCTCCGGCCCGATAGGCTGCGGCAACGCCGTCTCCCGTCGCTATGGACGGATTTGTCGTGTGCTTGTACACCATTCCGGAACCACCGGTGGCCATGACCACAGCTTTGCCTCTGACCGGGGATATGGCCCCATTGCGCGAATCCAAAACGTACACGCCAAAACAGCGTTGGCCGTTCAATGCTTCCGCCAACTTGGGTCGCGGTGAAACCAACAGGTCCACCATTACGTGGTGCTCGAGAAGCTGAACACTTCCCTGTTCACGTACTCTTTGAAGGAGAACACTTTCAATCTCCTGACCCGTTTGGTCCTTATGATGGAGAATTCGTGCCCGGCTGTGTCCCCCTTCGCGTGCCAATTCAATCTCGCCGTCCCGCTTGGTAAAACGAACCCCACGGTCAATCAGCTCTTGAATGCGTGCAGGAGCACTCCTGACGACCATATCCACTACATCCATTTTACAGAGCCCTGAGCCGGCATTAATTGTGTCTGATGCGTGGAGCTTGAAATCATCGTCGGTCGCGGTGACGGCGGCGATTCCTCCCTGTGCCCAGTTGGTCGCGGATTGAGCAGAATCCTTTTTGGTGACGAGTAACACATCGGCGAATTTCGAGCAATGCAGCGCCATTGACAGACCTGCCGCTCCGCTGCCAACGATGATTACGTCAACGGTGTGGGGAAGTGCACTCAAAAGAATAAAACGTGGATCGGAGGATTTGATTCTGACGTGTCAGCGAATTAGGAGCAGCTTGCGTGCACTATCAAACCGGCCTGCGGCTTTGAGTCGGACAATATAAACTCCCGAAGGCAGGGATAGTCCATCGTCGCTTTGTCCGTTCCAATGTGCCCTGTAAACAGACGGAGACAGTTGGGCATTTATCAACGTGCGTACCGGCTGCCCAAGGACATTGTATATCGTCAGCTCCGTCGTTTCCGTATAAGGAACCACGAACTCAATTGTGGCTTCCTGATTGAACGGGTTAGGATAGATATTACCAAGTTTGAAGCTCGACGGCGGCGACGCCGGCGTACCGGAAGCGCTGAGACCAACATCGTGAGCTGTCACTCCATCGTTACTCACAACTTCCAAAGTGTAAGTATAAGTAGCTCCACCCAACAGGCCGCGGTCAACGTACCGGTAACGTTTTCCGGTGGCTGCATTGCCTCGGCCATACAGCTCGCCACTCGTCGCGTATGATGCGACAACCTGCGCGACTCCGCCGGAATCATCCGACCTCCACAAACGAAATCCGAGTACATCATACTCTGCTTCCGCAATCCAGTTGATGACCAGCGCGCTGAAAGTTGTGTCCTGCTCGACATACATGCGCGAAATCAGCACTGGCAGAGCGATATCGGGTACGCCAATTGGACAGTCGAAGCACGAAACCGGGTCTCCTCCGCAATCCACATCTTCACCGCTCAGGAGGACAAGGTTTATCTGATTCGCGGAATTGGCACCAGGCCGGAAGGAACCGCTGATAATTACGTGCCGATCGGTCTCGTCAATCGCGTGACTGATGGAGTCCCAAGTCATACTGCCGCTGAACCAAAAATCCAGCGAATCCAATGGTTCGTCAAGCTCCGGCTGCAGCAATGAATCCACGCTTGACCAAAGAATCATGCCGTTCGGGAAAATATCCGTGCTTTCAAGTCCACCCTCGACACCCAGAGTCAATCCGCGAAGTGCGCTCTCGCCGGATGAGCTCAACGCAAAATACATCAAAGGAACATTCTCAATGCCGGGGAAAACCTCTGTGTTCAGCACCCCGCCGTGAATCGTGACGGACGAACCGCTCGGAAAGTACACGTCGCGAACAAAAGCCGATGCTTCTTCATTCAGCAGAATATCGCGATAGACAACGCTCACTTTATATACTCCGCGCGCGACAAGTGAACCAGCGTTGTCAACCGAGTCTATGCCTTCTCCCGGCGCAAGAAACGCCGGATGAATCAGTACTGTCTTCAACTCCCCGGAATCAGCGTCCGACAAATACAATACGTGAGGCGACAGGACGTCCACTTCCGGCCCGCCCGTCTGCTCAAGTATCAATTTCAAAGAGCCCGGTGAAGCATGCTCAGGCTGAGTATAAACGATTTCCGTTCCGGCAAACGCAAATGAGTCACCTTGTGCAGGAGAATGAATCTGAGGAATCTCGGTCGCACCATCGTAAGAGACCAGGCGTCCAGTCGAAACCGCTTCATCATTGCCGTAATGATCCTGGTAGCCAACACGCAAGAGATACAGCGAACTGTGCACGAAACTTGTGCCGCCTTCGACGCTGGTCACTGGTGCGCCGCTAAGATGCAAGGCCTGTGAATTCAAGAACAGGCCGGTTACGCCGCCGGATGCAAGGTTTCCGAGGTGAATGATGTGTGGCGAACCCGGATATGTCGGCACACCGGTGAACTCGATGTACACACTTCCCATCAACGGGCGCTCCGGAAGTTCGAATTGAACCCAGAACGAGTTGTTATCCACCTGTCCTGTAATCGGCGCTATCACGCGAGGCGGGACGGTGGTTAAGTCCTCCGGCCAAATGTAGCCGGAGTTCATTACAGACACGGCAGGGTTACCATACTGGTCACCGTATGTCAACGTGACGTTGTAGATCGCCTGGCTGACAAGTGCGTCTTCCAGTCCGTTGCTGTTGTGCAGTACATTAGGTCCACCTGTGCCGATGTTCGTCCCGTCCAGAATTAAATAGTGTTCCCCGCTGCCATTATGCTCCGGTGTCAGAGTCAGGACATGAGGGCTGAACACGTCATTCACCGTGCTTGACGTATCAACTTCAAAAATGAGTTGAACGGAGTCCGCCATTTCCGGAAGTCTGTATATCACGCGAATATCCGGAGCCGGTGACTCGGATCCCACCCTCGGTTCCGTCAGTGTTGGCGCCGATGTCTGCAGATCCACTGTCAGATTATCCACATACGCGGTGTCCGATTGCTCGCCCAGTCCTCCCGACACACGGTAGTACATGCGCAAGAAAAGTCTGGAAAGATGATTCAACGACGCCGGTCCGGTCGTAGAGTCAACGCCGCCAGATTGGGTGAGATTCAGACTGTTGACCTGTACGGTCTTCGCTTCGCCTTGCAGAGTGTCACTAAGAAATAGCCGGTGGACTATCAACCCGCCAAACTCAGGTACTTCTCGCAGTTCCAGAATGAGTGAATTCGCGCGCGCATCCATCGGCTGGTCGTATTGCACAAGAAAGCTGCGGCCGACCGTTGAGTTTGAATCTGGCGAATGAAAGACCGGACGATTTGCCGATGGACGATCCAAATGCAGCCACGGCTTGTGCCGGATATCAACAGGATTCAGTACGGGCGGAATCTCATCGACGGCAAGAAAACTGACGACTTCAGCAGAGTATTGCAGTCCGCCCAGATCGTCCGTTCCAAAAACAACGGCATTCATTTGCATCGAACGCAAGTTCAATCCCAACGGATCGGGGACTCGTGCAAGGAACGTAACTACCTGTGGATTTTGAGAATCATCTACCGTAAACCCCATCGAGTCGATTTCCATGGATTCGATGGCCTCAGGAAATCCTGCCGGCTCATCCTCCGAATAGAAAATCCCCGAGAGTTCAAATCGCGGCCGACCGTCCAAGCCGACACCGTTGATCTGCCATCCTTCCGGAACGGAAACTGTCAGTATAACATGCACGAGATCTCCGGGCGCGACCGACGTATCCAGTACCGTTGCACTGCCTGACAAGCCAAAGCCATTGATGACAAATTGAGCCTGACTTGTTCCAGCTAGTACCGTCATGAACAGCCCTGCAATAAGGCAGCCGATTCGTATTTTCATACTCTTAGGAATCATAAACTAGTAATTCATGCAACCCGCGTGCCGGGTCAGGGAAGAAGTAGGAGCTTTCCGGAGAATTGACCGCCCGAGTGGTCAAGCCGATAGAACAAGAGTCCGGATGCAGCTGGTGGAAGCTCTGGCAATACAAATCGGCCGTTATCACCTACAATCATAGTGTAACGGGCAATTTCCTGCCCAAGAATGTTATAAAGCTGAAAGGCAGCCGTACCACGCTCAAGCTGGGAGATTTCGATTTTCTGTCCTTTGCGAACCGGGTTTGGAGTCACCGTTGGTTTTTTTGCCAGCACCTTGTCCAAAGCCGGTTCCTTGCCATGCCAATGGAATCCGAGTTTCTGTCGAATAGACTCAAGAATCGTTGTAAGTTCAGCCGGCGTTTCCCCAACCAAAATCGCGAATCGCTTAAGCACACTATCCCCGGGCAAAAGTGATGGCATTGCGATTCCGGCAATATGGCTCAAGTCGCGGGGAGAGCTCGCAAAGGCTCGACTTTGTGTCATACCACCCATTTGAAACTCCTCGCGATTTCCAATTTCGTAGGCGGTTGTCAGCGATTCGGTTATGCCGGCCATACCAACGTGAGGCAGCGATGGAATATCGCTGCGGACACAAAGGACTCCGCCATCTGCCAGAAACTCACCGCTATTCCTGCTCGCCGGACCAAGGTCCCAATCCATCATTAGTCCGCATACACCTTGATGCCATTCCCGCGTGCTTCTATTGACGACGAGCAATTCAATGGCGTATCCACGCGGAACATCGGGCCAAGACAATACGGTCGCGGACACCTCAGCTCCAAGTCTTTCATCTTCGGGTACTCTGCGGTCATCAAAACGGCTGTGAATCGCTGTTGGAGCGATTGGAGTCTCACTCTGCGCCGCGTAGACGTCCGGAAGGGCGCTCCAGTCAAACCTCTTACCCGTGGAGTCCCCGCGATAGTTGTCAATGACCTTCCCGTCCGCCGCAACAAAAACGGATCCATGGAACAGCGCGTTACTCAACTCGTTTTTCAACGCTAAGCCTGGGCCAACGGGAATTGACCGCACATAATCGAAGTATCCCAGTGCACCCTGTTCACCCAATGCAAATCTCAGATCCTCGGTTTCGATTTCGGCGAATGTCGTATCGAGAAAGATCGTCGTCGTGGCGCGGCCAACTACATGGTTTCCGGCACGCCACTCCAGTTGAAGAGGCAGTATCGCGCCACGCTCGATAACGTCCGGCATTCTTATGCGGGGCTCAGCGAAATCAGACCACCAAAAGCCTTGGTCAACCACTCCGGGATAAATTAGTTCCGTGGGCCAAACTTGAATAGAATCCCATTGGCTGGTTGCAGTGCCGGTTAGTCCCCAAAGTTCCCCGTGTTCATTGGCAACTTCCACGTCAAGAAATGCTTGCTCGCCGGCTTCAATCCGATTATCACCGTCCCCTATTGTTTCATGAAACCTGACCCCTGACAGACGAACTCCGCGCGACTCTTCAACAGTTGAGACAGCACGAAACGCATTTACGCGCCCCAAGCCAAGATTTCCTGCCAACGAGTCGTTGACGGTACCAATCGGGTCTGCGCTGTTGCAAACCGCGGTTACAATCTGATCAGAGGTCCAATCCGGATTCTGTTGCAATACCAGTGCGCAAACCGCTGAGACGATTGGCGCCGACATGCTTGTCCCCTGCCATGCCCCGTATGTGCCATCCACCACCGTCGAGACGATGTGAACTCCGGGAGCTGCAATCTTGATCCATGGTCCATAGTTTGTAAAGGCTGCCGCCGTATTCGCTTCCGTGGTTGCCGCTACACTTAGAACTCCTTCGATCGCAGCCGGATAGCGCGGCAGAGAATTCCCGTTGTTCCCTGCGGAGCAAACAACAACGCACCCCTGCGATCGAACATAACTCACCACTTCGCGCTCAAGCGCTGATTCCGTGCCGCCTCCCCAAGAGCAGTTTATTACCCTCGCACCTGCCACGCACGCATAGTAAACTCCCTCAAAGCCATATGGAATTGTCCCCCCTTGACCAACTCGAACTCCGATTACTTTTGCCCCTGAGGCAACGCCCGCAATGCCAATCCGGTCGTTCCGCGTCGCGACGGCAATGCCCGCAACATGCGTCCCATGCGAATTATATCCATCCAGAGGATCTGGGGTCGGGTCACCGTCAAACTGCAAAAAATCATACCCGTGAAAATCATCCGTGAACCCGTTGCCGTCATCGTCTAGTCCGGAAATCCCATTCAGTTCAGCCAGATTGTTCCAGCGAGCAGCTTGCAGGTCGGGCAAACCGAAATATACTCCGTCGTCTACGATTGCGATGAGTGCAGTGGAGTCCGCTGAGACCACGTGCCATGCCGAGGGCGCTTCAATCTGATTCATCCACCACTGCTGCGAGAAGAACGGATCATTGGGCGGTGAATCCAGCCTGCCTTCCCGTTCCTGCACGGACTCCAGTCGGTCTGCATATCTGATCGCTCGCAGTTCCGCCCATTCAACCCGGGAATCAACTTCAAGACTCCGGAGGATATTTTCGGCACCGCCGCGGCTCTTTGCAGTTATCGTTACGATTTTTGACAATCCGGTCTGACGAGTGGTGACCGGAAATGTCCGCACAATTCTTTCGACGTCATCGGCAGCAGCAAGCTCGATTGCGTCAAGTCGTTCCGGGACTTCATAGAACTTCACAATGACATCCCGTGCCGCCGGATGTTCCAGTGACGTGGCATGCAACTGCCCGGAAACAGTTAATATCAGGAGAGTTTTTAGTGCACTCTTCACGCAAGTTCGCGAACAAGCTCGCCCAATTTCGCCAGATGCTGTTTTACTTCGACCGGATCATTGCCCACACTGACGCGGATATAGCCCGGCATTTCAAAGAGTGAACAGGGAAAAACCGATACTCGCTTCGCTGTGAACAGCGTCTCGACAAAAGCACGGTCATTTGTCCTTTCCGGTAACTTCAGGCACGCATTCACACCCCCGCTCGGTGGCACCATCTTTAACTCCGGTGTTGACTTCAGAAATCCTGTCAGCAACGCCATCTGTCCGCATGCCGTCTGCATCCTCATCTTGAACCACGCGAGTGCTGCTTCGTTCCTCAGAATTTGATCAGCTAAGTCTTCCGTCACGTACGGCTGGACTACTCCCATCAAATTATTGAATTTGTAGGCCCTACTGGCAATGTCCGAAGGACAGATCGCCCAACCCACCCGAAGCTGATCCAACCCCCATGTCTTGTCCAGACTGTTGACCGAAATCGCGCCGTAAGTGAACCCGTGTGAACGGAAATCCGGCTTCGTAAAATTCAGGTACACCTCATCAATAATCAGATAGGCCCCGACGTCGCTGCAAACTTCAATCAACCTGCGAAGCAAATCCGGCTCAAGTTCGACCTGTGTAGGATTCTGCAAATTGGTAAGCCAAACCAGTTTCGTATCAGAGGTGACAAGTCGGCGCAGTTCGTCCGGATCGGGAAGGAAGCCATTCTCGATTCTCCTGGGGAGGCGCAGGACCCTTTCCGCCAGCATTTCAATGCCACGAAAAACCGGTTCGTAGACGGGCGACTCGATGATGGCTGTACCACCTTCCTGCAGGAGCGCTCCAGCGATTAGAAAATTCGCCTGGCTCGCTCCTTGTGCCACAAGCACCTCATCGGGTGAAGCGTCGTAAAGCTGGGCAAGTCGGGTCTTAAGCCCTGGGTGGCCATACCAAGAATGGCTGCCTGAAATCCGAACAGTGTAAGGGCCGCCCGGAATATCGGACAAACTCTTCACCATTGGTACGGCACTGCGAGATAGCGATGGCGTGGGAAGAGTCAATCTGCTCTTAGCCCATTCCTGAAGTTCGGAGCCTGTCCACAGCGTCCGTTCGGTCTCAGAGATACGCAGGGTCATGAATAATCGATTGAGGTGGAGTCAACGTAGAAAGGTACGGCAAACGCCTAACAAATTCAACTGTTTGGACGGTCATTTGGAAAGGGAGAAACTGACCGGAAGGTGGCGTGGAGTGCGAAAAAGAGTTGACAATTCTCGCAAATTGCCCTATCTTTCACCATAACAGCAAAAATTATACCCCAAACGTAAATATTCTTGAACAATCGCTTGAAGTCAGCCGTCTTGTCTTTCCAGCCTGAGCTGCCAGCTGAAATAGCTGTCCGGCTCAGGAAAATCCGGCTATTGATAGTGGACGTGGACGGTGTCCTTACCAATGGGACTATTTATTTAAGTGATGAACTTAGTGAATCTAAGGGCTTTTCCACTCGTGATGGGCTAATTCTCGGACGTATGTCAAAGATGGGCTTGTCGACTTGTGCCATATCCGGCCGCAAATCAAAGGCAACCGAAGAGAGGCTGCGCTCGCTGCGGTTTGATGAGCTTCATTTGGGACATCTGGCAAAGTGGCCGATCGCCGAACAAGTTATTCATGCTCGCGGATTGAGGCCAGAAGAGACGGCGTTTATTGGCGATGATCTGGTGGATGTGCCGGCAATGGCCAAAGTCGGCCTTTCAGTAGCACCGATGGATGCACATCCTGCTGTGCTGTCAGGAGTTGACATCGTCCTGAACACCCGAGGTGGGAGTGGTTGTGTGCGCGAGTTCTGCGACTACTGGCTAATCGCCAACGGCAAGTGGCAAGAATTCGTCAATAGCTTTGAGGCCGAGCCTAAATGAGCCCACAGCAAAACGTTCCCGCTTCACTTGAGGCAGCACGGCACTTGCTCGAAGTTGAGGCTGCAGCCGTTACCGGGCTGATAAACCGTATCAACGGGGACTTCGAGAAGGCCATCAGACTTCTTTTGAATGTCCGCGGACATGTCGTTGTAACCGGAGTGGGCAAGAGCGGGCATATTGGCAGAAAGATTTCCGCGACTCTTGCCTCCACAGGCACCCCGTCTAGTTTCCTTCATCCTTCCGAAGCGGTCCACGGCGACCTTGGTATGGTAACGAAGGAGGATGCTGCCATTGTTATTTCCAAGAGTGGCGAGACGGATGAATTATGGGCTGTACTGCCTTACTTGAAAATCCTTGGTATTCCCATTATCGGACTGCTGGGAAACGTCAACAGCGGAATGGCAGAAAAGTGCGATGTTGTTCTCGATGCTTCCGTGTCGGAGGAAGGCTGCCCGATGAACCTCGCGCCGACTGCTTCCACGACCGCTGCATTGGCATTGGGTGACGCTTTGGCTGTCGCTTTGCTGAAAGCGAAGGGATTTCAAGCCGAGGACTTCAAGTTCCTGCACCCGGGCGGTGCGCTGGGAAGACGGCTCTCGCTCACAATTCAGGATGTCATGCATGCTGAAAACGAGATGCCGATTGTAAACAGCAAGGACGACCTCAAGACTTCAATCATGTGCATGACCAGGCAAAGACTTGGCGCCGTTTGTGTAGTTGACGACCAAGGCAATCTGCTTGGGATTTTCACCGACGGTGATCTGCGGCGGTCGCTTGAACGAAATGTTGACTTGTCGCGTGTAAAGATTGGTGAAGTGGCAACGCGCAACCCAAAAACCGTTTCACCGGACTTGTTGGTCAGCAGAGCAGTGAATATCATGGAACAATTCAATATCATGGTGCTTCCTGTTGTTGAAGAGAGCGGCAAACTGGTGGGTATCGTTCACATGCACGACCTGCTTAAATCCGGTATCGGAAGATGATTCTCCGGGTGCTGTTTGCCTGGACCGCGCTGATTCTTTGTTTCGGGTGCTCCACCCCTTCGCCGCCACCGCAAACTCCCGCAGAAGAGGTTTATCCGGAGCAGGAACTCTTTGGTGCGCGCATTTCGTTCTATACAGAAGACCGGCTCGCTACCTTGATTGACGCAGGACGGGTACTGCAATTCGAAAAGCAGAATCTCATTATTCTCGATAGCGGCATTGTCGCAGATTTTTTTGATGAGCAAGGTAATCAACGAACGCGCATTTGGGCGGATTCGGGGACTGCATCGGAAACATCCCGCAATCTCAATGCCTTCGGGCACGTTGTTGCAGTTTCGGACAGCGGAGAACGGCTTGAGACAGATGTGCTCCGGTATGACCATGCACAGGGGCTGATATTCGCCGACGGACCTGTCAAAATCTCGACGCCCACCGATACAATATATGGTACGGGGTTTCGAGCTGACAAGAACCTTCGGAATTGGACAGTACTTGATCCTTCCGGTGTAACTCTGCGTGACCGGCCATCCAAGTCGTCACCTGCGGCTCCGCCTGATACTGTACAGATAAATGATTCTCTCGTTCCGTGACTCGGCTTTTCCTGATACTCGCTTTCCTTGTCGCATGTGCGATTGCACAGTCTCCCCGCGGCGCGGTTGAGCTGCGGCGGGCAAACACCCTCCGTTATCTGCAGGAGCAGGGTCAAACGATTCAGGAATTGATTGGTGATGTTCTGATTGTAAAGGACAGCCTGAACATCACGTGCGAACAAGCGCTGTACTATCCCGACTCGGGGCGGCTCATCTTCCGCCAAAATGTGGAGTTTCAAGACGGCAAGCGAATCATGTTCGCCCGGGAAGTCATCTACAATGACTGGACGGAAGAAGTCGAGGCTATCGGCGATGTTCGGATATATCAGGACACGATTTCCATCTACTGTGACCGGGCTCTGTACCGGGAACGGCTGGGAATTGGATATCTCTATGACAATGTCCGTGTGAAATACGATTCGCGCGGGTTGAAGATCACCGGAGGAATCGGATTCTTTGACCATCGTGACCGCTCTGCGTGGGTGTCGCGTGACCCTGTCCTGACCCGTATGGATAGCACCGGCTTCATCGATACCGAAATTGCAGGTGACACGATCTCTTACAGTGAATCACGTGCGCTTGCCACAACTCGCGGAAATGTCATTATTCTGCGTGACAGCTTGACAGCTTTCGGTCAACTGCTCGAGTTCTATCCCGACTCCATGTTTGCTGAACTGTCCGGAAGTCCGCTTGCACTTTCCGGAGCGGACAGTATCTACGGGGATACGATGCGACTTCACTTCAAAGAGGAAGAGTTGGAAATGGTTGAAGTACAAGGAAGCGCTATCGCGTCAAGTCCTTCTGATTCTCTACCCGGGGCACCTCGACAAGTTCTGACGGGTAAACAAATGACTCTTTGGATTGACAACAGCATGCTGTCGCGTGCGCTTGTCGAAGAAAATGCAACCGCCACGTATTTTGTGCGCGACAAACAAGATGCCCAAGGTCTGAATGTGACCAGCGGCGACAAGCTTCTCATTACTTTCGAAAACCGCCGCATTTCGAAAATTCGAGTGGAAGGCGGAACGCAAGGGAAATACACCCCCGAATCTCTTGTCGCGTCACCCGCGGCAAGCAAACCGTGACCGGAGTCCAATTGTGAGCGCTAAACCGGCAAAGCCCGTACAAGCAGTCAACCCCAACGCAAAACAATTACCCACGTGGCTGCCAGACGTTCTTGGAGTGTTGGCAATCTACCTGCTTGTTGTCGTGTTGTTCAACCAGGTCGTTATCGGCAACAAGGTTTTTTCGGCGGGAGACGATACCGAAGCATCTGTCGCTCTCAATACCTTTGCGATTCGCGAAGCAGAGAAAGGTCAATACCCGCTCTGGTGCCCGGAATTGTACGGCGGTTTCCCTTCGTTCGCGGCCGGAGCCTACTCGAATTATGAATACGTGGGCGGTGCATATTCGCTGGCCTATAGATGGGTCAATCCGCGCTACTGGGCGGACATGTTCACTAACTACGTGCTGCTCCTGGGCGACTACTCTGGTCCGACCCGGGGAGAGAAATGGCTTGTCGCTCTCTTATTATACGCCGGCCTGTTCGTTTACTATGTTGTTCGCCGCCTTGGATTCGGAGTTGTGCTTGCTGTCCTGTGCGGATTAGTCCTTGCATGGAACCCATACTTCATATCGCTTGTGACCGCTTCGCACGGCGGCAAGCTCGCGACTTTTATCTACATTCCAATCCTGCTGTTTCTGGGCTGGCAGGTCTTCGAAAAACGAAGGCTGCTTGACCTTGCTCTTTTTGCGATGGTTTTTGGATGGCAGATTCAGCACGGCGGACACACTCAGGTACTATTCTATACCGGACTGTCCGTCGGCATTCTGTTCATCACGTGGGCCATCCACGAACTGCGGGAAGGCGGAATGGCGAGAGTCCTCACTGCCGGAGGTCAATTGGGAGTGGCGGTTGCATTGGCAGCATGCGTCGGAGCGCTTTGGTACGTGCCGTTGTTCGAGTATGTTGACTCCTCTATTCGCGGTATGGGTCCGGCCATCGGTGCTGCCGGAAGCAAGGGCTATACAATCGAGGACGCTACCTCGTGGAGTATGGCACCGGCTGAGCTCATTACACTCATCTTCCCCTCGTGGTACGGTTTGAAGTCACCGACCTATTGGGGTGACATGCTGTTTACCTCGTCCAGCTTCTACTTCGGAATTGTTCCGCTGCTGCTGGCGGTCTTTGCTCTGATTGGCAGGAAGTCCCGGCTCGTGTGGGGACTGCTGAGCCTGTCTGTCTTCTCGATTTTGCTTTCATTCGGCAAGCACTTTCAAAGCTTCTACAGTATCTTTTTCAACTACGTTCCTTTCTTCGACAAATTCAGAACTCCGTCGCTCATCCTGCTGCTCGTTATCATCGCGGCTGCAATCCTCGCTGCTTTCGGGTTTCGCAAACTCGAGGAGAATCAGGACAACGCGAAGTGGCAGAAGGCCGTTCGTTATGCCGTAATTGCCTGCGGAGTTCTGCTGGTGATTGCGCTGGTCGGTGGTGACGGTCTTGCGAAGAGTCTTGCAAGTTTGACGAAGGAAGGTGAAGCACAGCGGTATCAGCCCGGACAGATCACTCAGCTTGTGAATGAACGCGCTTCAATGTTCGCCAAAGACCTGACCGTGCGTTTGTTTCTGCTGGTAGTTGCCTTCGGCGCGATTCTGATGTTCATGATGAAAAAATTGTCGCGCAATTTGCTGATTGGCTGCCTGCTGCTGCTGACGGTCATTGACCTTGGTGTCTTCAATCAGAACTTCTTCACTCCGCAGCCCAAGGGCCAGCAGTTGACCTCCCTTCAGCCCAATCGCGTCGTCACTGCACTACAGGCTGAAGATGGCGTGTTCAGAGTATTCCCCGTCGGTCGGCTGAATCAGGATAATCGCTGGGCGGCGTGGGGAGTCGAATCGCTTGGCGGATACCATGGCGCGAAAATGAGAAGTTGGCAGGACATGGCGGACAATCTGTTTTACAACGGAACCAATAAGAATTTCCCGCTGAACAACGAGCTCCTTGCTTCCTTGAATTGTCGCTATATCATCACTGAGGGCTTATTGCCCCCTGAACTCGGATATGCGAAGGCTTATGAAGATGGTTCAGCAAGGATGGCCGCTTACCGCGTCCCGAACGTCAAAGACCGCGCCTATTTCATCGACTCCGTGCTGGTTATCAAGGACAGAACTAATGCTTTTGAAACCATGCGCAGACCCGGCTTTCCGTTCACACAAGTCGCTGTGCTCAACACCGACTTGCCCGGCAGAATTGGTGCCGATTCGTTGGCGGCAGCTCGCGTAACTCTGCATGAGGCCCATCGGGTCGAAATTGCGACTGAAAACAACGAACCCGGACTTTTGGTGCTCGCGGATGCCTATTACAAGCCAGAGTGGCAAGCGACGGTGGACGGGCAAATTGCGGAAATCTATCTTGTCAACGGATTCTCGCGCGGCGTATATCTGCCTGCGGGAAAACACAATGTGAAGTTCGAGTATCTTGGCAGCCGCGAAGCGCTCGGCGCAAACCTCGCCACGATATCTCACTTTATCGTGCTGCTCCTGGTGGGCGCAGGTTTCTGGTTCGTAAATCGTAAACGTGAGACAGCGGAGTGAATGATTTAGTAGATTCACACGCATCGGCTGTGTCCCTTACGGCTCCGGAATTCTCCACGACGCTGCGTGGTCAGGAACTCGTGAAATTCTATGGCAAACGAAAGGTCGTGGACGGCGTCTCCGTGTATGTGAATACTGGGGAAATCGTGGGGTTGCTCGGTCCGAACGGAGCCGGCAAGACGACTTCTTTCTACATGATGACCGGCATGATCCGGCCAAAGTCCGGTCATGTGTATCTCGGAAATGCAGAAGTCACTCATTGGCCGATGTATAAGCGGGCGAGGCTCGGCATGGGCTACCTCTCGCAAGAACCGTCAGTCTTCAGAAAACTGACTGTGCGCCAGAATTTGATGGCAATCCTTGAGTTGCTTCCCATTTCCCGGGCAGAACGCAAACTTCGTGCGGATGAGCTGATAGCTGAGTTCCGACTCGAGCACGTTGTAAACAACAAGGGATTTCAACTTTCCGGCGGAGAACGCCGTCGCGTTGAGATCGCTCGGTCTCTTGTCACCCGGCCGAAATTCATGCTGCTCGATGAACCATTCGCCGGAATTGACCCGATTGCCGTTGCCGACATTCAAACTATTGTTCGATCATTAAAAGATCGTGGCATAGGCGTGTTAATAACCGACCATAACGTCCGGGAAACTCTTGCGATAACTGACCGGGCATACTTGATTTACAGCGGCAGGCTCCTCATGGAAGGTACCGCGGAATTTCTCGCCAGCAGCGAGGAAGCACGCCGCATCTACCTCGGCGATTCTTTCCGGCTCTGATGAATGTTATAGAACCTGCTTTGCCGCATGGGGCAGGCGCAATACATTCCGATTCACACTTCGCCTGTGTCAGGGTTTGTTCGCCCCTTCTTAAGTATTTGTTTATTTTAGGTTGAATGAGGTTCGTTTCTTAAACGTCCCGCTTCGAAACCATGACTTTTGGTGGATTTTCTCGATGGCACATACTTTGCTTTTTCCGATGTATCTGCCATGACTTAGGCGACCGGATTCCCCACCCAATCCTGTTCCCGCCGCCTAAGCCTCCCCACCGACTGGACCATGAGGGTATCCGATGGAATTAAGACAAGTCCTTAAACCCGATCTTCAGCAATATCTTCAGCCGCAGCAAATCCTGCGGAGTGAACTTATTCAACTCCCCATGCTCGAGCTCGAACTCCGCGTCCGTGCTGAGCTGCAGGAGAATCCGTTCCTCGAAGAGGTGGCCGAAGATGAAGCGGTTGTAGACAAATCTGTGTCCGAAGTCGAAACGGACTCCTCCGCCGCTGCGCTCGATGACAACGAAGACAGCGGATATGAGCCGCCCGTCCGAAGCGAAAGGGATGAACTCGATAGTCGCGAATCCCGTACGGAAGAGGATGTGGATTGGGACAGTTTCCTCAACGATGAAGACCAGTCCTTTTATAAGGCCTCTCGATTCACCGGTACCGGCGAAGAACTTGGCGAATTGCCGCGCCCCTTCGTCCAATCGCTTGCAGAATATCTGGAAGACCAGCTTAGGTTGCAAAGACTGTCCGACGAAGAGTACAGGGTCGGGCAATACATCATCGGCTCTGTTAATCGCGATGGCTTCTTAAGCTATCCCGTCGAAGAAATCGCTCGCGAACTGAATGTGGACGTGCCGCTGGCCGTAAAAGTTCTTCACATCGTTCAGGAACTCGACCCGCCCGGGATTGCAGCCCGCGACCTCCGCGAATGCCTGTTGATTCAATTGCGGCAGAAAGACGACCCGCACAAGTTCCGCACAGCCATTCGCATGCTGACCGAAACGTATGACGATTTCATGAATAAACGTTTCGAAATTGTCGCGCGCAAGCTCGCCGTATCTTTGGATGAAGTCAAGTCCGCCTACGAGGATATTCGCCGGCTGAATCCAAAGCCCGGTGAAGGTTACTTTGATGAAAAACAGAACTACATTGTTCCTGATCTCGTTGTGGCACGAGTTAATGACGAGGGTGAGTTCGCCGTCTTCCTGAATGACGGAAATACTCCCAACTTTCACGTCAACACCGCCTACAAGGAAATGTTCCTGTCCGGAAACACGGACAAGAAGGTCAAGGAGTTCGTCACACGCAAACTTGAAAGCGCGCGCTGGTTTATCAATGCAATTCATCAGCGCCGTGCCACGATTCTGCGGACAATGAGGGCGATTGTGGAGCGTCAAAAGGATTTCTTCATGAAAGGCCGCGAGCACTTGAAACCGATGATTCTGCAGGATATCGCAGAAGACATCGGGATGGACATCTCCACAATCTCCCGCGTTACGAACGGTAAGTACGTGCAAACGGAATGGGGCGTTTTCGAACTCAAGTACTTCTTCAGCGAACGGATGGAAACCTCCGACGGTGAAGAAATCTCCACGAAGGTCATTAAGTCCCGCCTGCAGGAAATCATCGATGCCGAGGATAAAGGTGACCCGCTGAGTGATCAAGCCATCGCTGAAATGTTGGCCGAAGAAGGTTTCCCAATTGCTCGCCGAACCGTTCAAAAATATCGTGAACAGCTCAGCATTCCGGTGAAGCGCCTCCGTCGAGAAATCTGAGCCCGAACCTTAGCTTTTCTGCCAAAACTTTCGTATCTTGATAGCCGGTTGACCGCTTCGGTCAGCCGGTTTTGTTTTCCATGTCACAAAATTCCCTGAATTAACATGTCCATCGAAACCTTCGAGACCCGCGAACCCGACCTCCTCCCTGTGCTGCCTCTGCGGGATGTGGTTGTCTTCCCCTCGATGATATTCCCGCTCCTTATCGGACGAGCAGCCACTCTGGTCGCCATAGAAAAAGCCATGCTGCAAGAGCGGCGGATTCTCCTTGTCACTCAGCGTGACCCCGGCACCGAAGACATCGCCCCGAAGGACCTCTTTGAAGTCGGTGTTGTCGCCAATGTGTTGCAGACTCTCAAGCTTCCCAATGGACTTGTCAAGGTATTGGTGGAAGGTGTCCGAAGGGCTAAAATCGCGGCGTGGTCGCCCGAATCCGATTGCCTCTACGCGACAATTGAGCCGTTGGAGATGCGTGGCGCCGAAGGTGCCGAAGCACGGGCGCACATGAAAGTGGCATTGCGCGCTTTCCGCGATTATGTCAGTCTGAACCGCCAGCTTCCCGACGAAATTCTTCTGACACTGAACAATCTGAATGAACCCATCGCAGTTGCCGATTTCATCGCCGCCCACCTGCCAATGGTGGCTGTTCGCAAACAAGAGATTCTCGAACAGTCCTATATTCCCGAGCAATACTCACACATCAATCGCGTCCTTGATGAGGAAATCGAACTGCTCAAGATAGAGCGCAATATCGAAGGACAAGTTCGCGAAAAAATCTCCCGCACGCAGCGCAACTTCTTCCTCCAGGAACAGATGAAGATTATCAAGAAGGAGCTGGGTGAAGAAGGTGACGAAGAGTTTTCGGACGTCATCGCCTATCGCAAGAAGCTGCGCAAACTGCGTATGCCTAAAGAAGTGCGGACGCGCGCGGAAGAGGAAATGGACAAGTTGCGCGGCATGCCGATGATGTCACCCGAAGCCACCGTCCTGAAAAACTACCTCGACTGGCTCTTCGCCATGCCGTGGGGCGTGACGACTACGGACAGGCTGGATCTCACCGAAGCAGAGCGGATTCTCGATGAAGACCATTTCGGGCTGCGCAAACCCAAGGAGAGAATCCTTGAGCATCTTGCAGTCCTTGCGCGTGTTGAGAGAATCCGCGGACCCATACTCTGTCTGGTTGGACCTCCCGGCGTCGGCAAGACCTCGCTCGGTCGCTCAATCGCCCGCGCTATGGGACGGAATTTCGTCAGAATTTCCTTGGGAGGCGTGCGTGATGAAGCGGAGATTCGCGGTCATCGCAGAACCTACATCGGCTCAATGCCCGGCCGCATCATTCAGGGCATGAAGCGCGCAGGCTCGATGAATCCAGTGTTTCTCCTCGATGAAATTGACAAGATGTCTTCTGACTTTCGCGGCGATCCTGCGTCTGCTTTGCTCGAAGTGCTGGATCCGGAGCAAAACTCGACCTTTTCCGATCACTACCTCGAAGTGGATTTTGATCTCTCGCAGATTCTATTTATCACCACTGCAAATATCAAGCACGACATTCCATTGCCGCTGCAGGACCGTATGGAGATTATTGACCTTCATGGTTATCTGCACCACGAAAAAATGCACATCGCCCGCGAGTTCCTGCTCCCCAAGCAGATGCGAGACCACGGCTTGAGAGAGGGCGAATTGAGCATTGCACCAACTGCAATGGACAGAATCATCTCGTCATACACCCGCGAATCCGGTGTCCGTGAACTTGAGAGACTTATGGCCAGAGTCTGCCGCAAAGTCGCCAAAGAAAATGCCGGCAGTTCCAGCAAGACCTTTACTCTGCAGCCCAACAAGCTGGACAAAATGCTCGGAGTCCCGCCCTACAAGGATAATCAGATCGAAAAAGGCGACCGCATCGGCACTGCCGTCGGTTTGGCGTGGACATCCTTGGGCGGTGAGATTTTGAACATTCAGGCTAGCGTGATGAAGGGCAAAGGTTCTATTCAATTGACAGGTCGTTTAGGCGACGTGATGAAGGAATCCGCGCACGCCGCCGTATCATTCATTCGTGCCTACGGCGCCGAATGGGGAGTGCATGCGGACTTTGTGCAGAAGTGTGACGTGCATTTTCATATCCCCGAGGCGGCTACTCCGAAGGACGGTCCCTCGGCGGGCATTACGCTTGCTACGGCGCTGCTATCAGCTCTTACCACGACACCCGTGCCGGCTGACATTGCAATGACGGGTGAGATAACCCTGCGCGGCCACGTGCTCCCTATCGGCGGGCTTGCTGAAAAGACAATGGCCGCTAAGCGTGCCGGCATCCGGAAAGTTATCATTCCTGCCGAGAATGAACCGGATTGGCTTGAGTTGGATAAGGCGCTGCGGCAGGGACTGGAAGTCACCTATGCCGAGAACATTGTCGATGTATGGCGCGAACTTTTCCCCGTTAAGAAATCCACTCGGGCAATTGCCGCCCCTTCTGCTCAGGATACCGCATCGCACTGACGCGTGGCCAAGGCTTTTTCCATCCCTGCCGCCGAGTTCTCGAAGTCCTGTACTGACTTAAGACAGGCGCCAAAACCTGCGCTGCCCGAAGTAGCGTTCATTGGCCGCAGCAATGTGGGCAAGTCCTCTTTGATTAACTCGCTGCTGAATCGTAAAGGACTCGCACTCGCAAGCGCCACACCCGGCAAGACACGCCTGCTTAACTACTTCAAGATCGGTGAGAGTATTTGCTACTTCGTGGATTTGCCCGGTTATGGCTTTGCCAAGGTCTCAAAATCACTGCAAGAGGAGTGGTCGGGCTTCCTCGAAGACTATCTCGCCGATTCTGCACGACTAAAACTCGCCGTATTGATAGTTGACTCCCGTCGTGGCCTTACCGACCTTGACATGCAGATGATTCAGGCGCTGCAAATCTACCGCCGCGCCTTTGTCGTCGCGGTGACGAAAATCGACAAGTTGAACAGGCAGGAACGTGAAAAGAGCCTCACCGGTATCCGCGGACCTGCACTCTCGCTCGGAGCTTCTCATGTCATTCTGTACTCCAGCGTGACTCATGAAGGACGCGATGCGCTTTGGGACGTAATTGCCGAAGCTGTGCAATAATTTCTTGTTTCAGAGAAACAAAAAGCCCCGGTTCTCGCCGGGGCTTTTATTTTGTCTATGGCACCGTTTAGCGCTCGTAAATCAGCACACCCAACTGTTCGTCCGAAGCTATTACCCTACCGTTGGCCGCCGTGACTGAAGATACTTCCGGCAAGCTGATTGTCTGCACATGCTTTGGATCCGTTGGCGTTGAAACATCAACAACGTAGAGGCCGTCGGCATCGTCAAGCAGAATCGCGTAATTGCCTTCAGTAACGACTCTCTGCAACCGGTCCGCACCGGGAATTGTCAGTGTCTTCACAACAGATGGTGAATCTAAGTTTGCAACATTTACAACAGTGAAATGTACGTTGTCTGCAACGAGCAAGAAGTCACCGTACCAAGCGACGTCTTGTGGGTCACCGGTAGTTGAGAACCGAGTATTGATTAGCCCGCTTGAAATATTGTGCAATCGAATTTCAAAATTGGCTTGTGCAACTGCAACCAAAGTGTCTCTTATGCCGAATCCGCGCAAACGATATGAAGCGTTCGGTATGCCAACATAGAAGTCCGTGCAGTAATCAGGTCGCCAGCGAGCCGAATCAGCGTTGTAACAATACGAGTCAAACGCTAATCCATCTGAATTGTCGGTGCGCCAAACATTCAGTATTCCTTCAAACGACCGCAATTCCATCTCTTCTGGAGACGTAAACGCAAGTCCGCCAATTCGTTGCCCTGTTTCTATAACATGAACTGGGTACTTATCCCCGGCTTCACTTAAGGGTCCTGAAGACGTAACTACCAATCCATTGATTGCATCAACTTCGACTTCTGATGAAAAAAGCCTGCCTGGTGGCTCATAATGAAACATTTCTACTGGTACTGACACATTGGTTATGTCGTACACAAACGTCCCC
Organism: bacterium; assembly: GCA_013360195.1. Classification (NCBI taxonomy): domain Bacteria; species bacterium. Next base: position 15,151 of record JABWCQ010000004.1, on the reverse strand, counting down.
GCCGAGCTTGCCGCCACGGCAAGCAAATTCTCTTCCGCGTCAACACTTAACGCTACGCCCGGCGTGACAATGTTCTTTTTCAAAGTATATACGATTGCGGGCAGCTCCGGCTCATTGCGCTCGTCACAGCCGATCAACAAACCCATGCCAACAATAATTATCGCGCTTAAAATGGCGCGAACATTCTTGCGATAAATCAATTTCGGTCTCCCGTGCTTGCGGTGCGATTCTTGTGAGGTTCTATAATCCATGACAATAACAACCTGTGAAACCGGTCGTCATCCGTCAGTTCAGGATGAAATGTTGTTAATAAAATGTTGCCTTGCGACACTGCGACAGGCTCGTCTCGATACCATGCTAATACCCGGACTTCATTGCCCACCGACGTAATTCTCGGTGCGCGTATAAACATTCCGACACAAGGCTTTTTCTCGGTCAATTCGGGTACCAATCTCAATTCACCTTCAAACGAGTGCACCTGCCTGCCCCAACCGTTGCGATTTACATGAACGTCTGCAATTCCAAGCGTCTTCACCCGGGGATCGACGTCCGTATGCGAAAGCATGATCATTCCCGCGCAGGTGCCCCACACCGGATGTGCCGAACAGAAGCTCAGCAATGCTGTACGCAATTCGTCGCTCATGACACGAGTCATCGTCGTGCTCTCCCCTCCCGGCCAAACCAGAGCCTCCAACCCCGTCAAGTCCGCCGCGTTGCGCACCTGCCTGACCTCACAACCCAGCTCACGCAACCGCTTCTCATGCATCGGGAAATCCCCCTGCAGTGCCAGCACTCCCACCCGCGCCATCACTAAACCCTCTACCATCCGCGAGTCGATAGCAATTCCGATTCCGGCATCGAACGCACGTCCATACCGCTCATTGCGCCCCGCAACCCCGTCGAGACTCTGACCAGTACTTGCGGATCCATATAGTGCGTCGTCGCAATGACAATCGCCTCAGCGCGCGCCGCCGGATCGTCGCTCTTGAAGATTCCTGATCCCACAAACACCGCTTCCGCACCGAGTTGCATCATCAGTGATGCGTCTGCCGGAGTGGCAATTCCGCCTGCCGCAAAATTCGGTACCGGCAACTTGCCAAGCTCTCTCACCTGCTTCAATAGCTCAAACGGCGCGCCGATCTCCTTGCCGAAATTGACAAGCTCCTCATTGCCCATCAGCTTCACTTTGCGAATATCGCTCATCACCGAGCGCATATGCCGCACCGCTTCCACGATATTGCCCGTGCCCGCCTCACCTTTTGTCCGAATCATTGCCGCACCTTCCGCAATTCGTCTCAGGGCCTCACCCAAATTCCGGCAGCCGCACACAAACGGAGCCTTGAACTTGTGCTTGTCCACGTGAAACTGCTCGTCAGCAGGTGTCAATACTTCGCTCTCATCGATAAAATCTATCTCCAGCGCTTCCAAAACCTGTGCTTCAGCGAAATGGCCTATTCGGCACTTCGCCATCACCGGAATCGACACCGCATCCTGGATCTCACGTATTACTGCCACGTCTGACATCCGCGCAACTCCGCCGTCTCGGCGAATGTCTGCCGGAACGCGCTCCAGTGCCATCACCGCGCATGCTCCCGCCTTCTCGGCTATCCGCGCCTGCTCGGCATTTGTGACATCCATGATGACGCCGCCCTTGAGCATCTCGGCTAGCCCAACCTTTGTTGCAAATGTCCCCGTTGCACTCATATCTAACTGCCTCGCTTCAAATATGTTTACTTGATCAATATCAACGAAGTCTCATAGCGTATGCCGCCGTCCGATTGCAGCACGGCAACATATTTCCCGCTCGCCGCGCCGTTCGCGTGCCACTCCACCGCAAACCTGCCCGGCTCAAATCTTCCCTCATACAATCGCGCCGCTTCCCGCCCCAGCATGTCATAGATTCGCAGCGAGTAGCTCCCTGCATTTGCGATCTCAATTGGCAGAGTCACGCTCGGATTGAAAGGATTCGGATAGGCCGCCGCTAACCGAGTCTCATTGGGAAGTAAATTGCCCGTCGCGTCGGGTGCGTCAAGCACGACTATGGATAGTGCCATTTCCACCAGCGTGTCAGGACAGGAATTGGTGTGCAGCCGAAGTGTGCCGAGTATTTCGTAGTCGCGGTCGTTGCTTGTGTCCGGAGTAAATGTCACTTCGAACACGCCATCTCCGCCGGCGGCAATTTCGAGCTGCGACGGTGCCACCGTCACCCAGGAGATGTTAGGACGAGCGTCGGTTACTTCCGCCGAAACCGTCAGCGGCGCGTCGCCTGAGTTGCCGATCAGCAATTCATACGTCGACGGCTGTTCGTTCTGCACGAACAAATTCAGCGATGTCACCGGAAGCTCTATCACCGGACGGCGCATGGTTGCGTCAGTCGTCGTTGTGTCATCCGCGAACGTTGGTACCGATTGCACAACTGTCGTTGCCCAACATGAATGCTCGAACAATAGCGTGAAAACGCCCTCTATCATGCCCAGTTCAAAGCGGCCGTTCTCGTCAGTCAAGTCAGAGACACCTGTTTCCTCCGCGGTCACACGAACTCCTGCAACAGGCTCGCCGCTGCGCTCCGCGGTAACATGACCGATGATTCGCGTCGGAGTACCCATGCGGTTCTCAAACATGATAATCTGCTCGAGTTCCGCGTTCGCAGCCAGTAAGTCAATATCACCATCCCGGTCGTAATCCACCGGCTCAAGTCCGTAAAATCCCGACTCGGAATTTAACACTTGTGCGACAAATGTCCCGGTCGATGTCTGACGCCACCACGTTACACCGCCGCCCGCGCCTTGAATCCCCTGTCCAGTCGCCGCAACGTCTGCCAAACCGTCTGAGTCAAAGTCTTCAATGACGACGTCACGAGGATTGTTCATACCGCTCGGCAATTGTGTCCGTGTCCATCCGGTCGCCGTCTTTTCCCATCGCCGAAGTATATCGCTCGAAAAATCGCATCCCACAACGTCCACATTCCCATCGTTGTCAAGGTCGCCCGCGGCGATTGCCGCAAGATAGACATCCTCTATCTCTTCAGTCAGTGTGTATGTCCCGATTTGCGTTCGCCTCATCGAGTACAATCCACCGTCATTCGACCCCACCGCGACAAGAATCTCCTTTACACCGTCATTCTCAAGATCTGAAAGCGCCACCCCAAGCGGATCAAACGATCCCGGGAACGCGTTCTGCCAGATATCTTCCAGATTCCCTGCAATTTGCCTGAAAAGTCGTACACGCTCTGTTCCAACTTCCGTGGCAATCAAATCCGTTACGCCGTCATCGGAAAAATCACCCGCCAGCACAGCAAATGGCCCTCCCGACTCTTCGACCAGCACTGACAACTGAAACCGGCTCGCCGGAGGATTCTGAGGACTGTTTCGCAGCAGTATCAACCGGTCTTCTCCATGCGAAGCAAAGGCAACGTCAAGGTCTCCGTCACTGTCAAAATCACCCGATGTAATCTGTCTTCCCGATCCTCCCGCGATATACGCCTCATACCGAACAAGGCTGTCAGGTCTCCGGTCAAAGTAGAAAACATTACCCGGACTCAATGTCGAAACTGTAAGGTCAATATCCCCGTCGTAATCGTAATCGTGCGCGGAAACGTCTATCGCTTGACCCATATCTCGTGCCAGCACGCGCGCCGAGAAATTCTGCCCATGCGCGGTTACCCCCGCGAAGAGTATCAGTAGCAAAAACATAAGTTGCGGAACCAAGACACCAGCCTCCTCTTTCGGGGACAATCACCTACATCACTTTATCATCAACAATTTCTGCATCGCCACGTTCCCACCCTGAACTAACCTCGCAAAGTATACTCCCGAAGCTGCGCCGCTGCCGTCCCATTGCACGACATGCTCACCCGGCTCGTAGTAGCCGCTGACCAGCGTTGCCGTTTCCCTTCCGGTTACATCGTAAACTCGCAGCTCTGAATCCCCGCCGCGCGCCAGCGCGAACCTCAAGTTCACCGTTGCGTTGAACGGATTGGGATACGCGGGCAAAAGCGCAAACTCAGTCGCAGTCAAATCATGCCCGTCCACCGATGTGTTCCAATTCACGAACGTCCACGTCTGCGTTGAATTGCGAGTCATTTGAGGATAGTCGCTGTCCGCCACAACCCACCACTGAACCGTATCGCTTTGATGAATAAACGGATGATCCGTGAAGTTCACCGTTGCCGTGGTGTCATACAGCGTGTCTATCAGGGATACGGAGTCACCCACTTGGAAAAACAGGCAATATAGCACCTGCTCGTCCGCGCTGTCCGGATCAATGGCCTGCTCCCACATGAACGTCGCCGCAGGAGTCGGAATTGGTTCACCATTCGGTGGTGCAAGCAAGTCAAACGCCCGGGTCGAGTCCGGTCTGATCTTCCGCACATGGCGATGCCTGTCTGTACAAACCGTCAAATTCCCGTGCTGATCCTGCGCCACCACTCGCCAATAGCGATCAAAGATGTCGTCAGGCCGCGTTATCAAAGTCGTCGGTTGCTGCAGCGGCCCGATTGCCTGTGGATTGTCAAACAACGTATCCGTGTCCAGCAAGAGCGCGTAAGCGATCTGGTCGCCCGGATCAGGGTCGGTCGTTGTCTCCCAGCGAAACCGGATCGTATCCACCGTGAAGAAGCTGTTATCCTCCGGCGTCAACAATGAAAATGGATTTGGATAATGCTGCAGCGGCGCAGACGGATCAACACTGGTTACAACATAATACCCGTGAGGCAAACCCGTATTGCGAATACCCGCCGCGTGATAGCGGTACAAACTGTCTACTTCAACATCCCTGAACTCTGACGCATTCGCCGTGTCGTATTGAGTAATAGTCCAAAGACTGTCAAAATCCTGACCGTACTTCATCAGAAAGGCATTGCGTGTCCCCAATAGCTCTTCCGACCAATATCCCCCGATGACAAATCCGCTATCCCTGTCCGCGACAGGACGAACACAAAGCCCGGCATCGTTCTCACTGCCGCCGAGAACGTCAGACCACAGACTATCCCCGTTATCATTAGTCGCCAGCACAAAAATGTCTGTCTTCGTGCTGTCTCCAAAAGACCTTGTCAAACCAATTAGCAGCGTCAGTGAGCTGTTCAGACGCGCGGCGTCAAATAACTCCTCCACATGACTTCCGCCGAATCGGCGCGATATATGTACCGCTCCGGCTGAATCCGCCACTCCAAACCAGAAATCTCTGTTGCGCCCTGCGACGCTGTCCGCAGTCCCGTAAAGCACAATGTCGCCGTCTTCATGGCGAATCACCCGCCGGATCGAAGCCGACTCGTGATAGGTTCTTGACCATTCCACTGCACCAGAATTGTCAATGAGAACAAGGCTGCCATCCGTGGCACTCGAATCCCCCGGAGTCACCGAGCCCGCAACCATCACGTAACTGCTGTCATAATAAGCTGCCGAGCTGCCCCTGTCTGCTCGCGTATTTCCGCCAAAGTCCCATTGATCCTCAAGCGTTCCGCTCGAGTTGAACTGCACGATCTTGTAATCCGGCGTGCTGTTCTCCGTCGTGTAACCGACCAGCTTGCCGCTCGAGCCGCGCCATATGCAGTCATAAATGAAATTTGTTGTCCCCCACTGACGTGACCAAATAGGATCGCCCGCTGTGTCAACCTTTACCACATAGGCTTGAAAAAGCTGCTGCAATCCGATACCCGAAAGATACACCCCATTCGCTGAAGTGTCCTGTTCGATTAATGTGATGTGGTAAAACTCCCCGCGGTCTGTGTACGTCTCGTTGATTAGCACGGTCGGCGGATCCGCGTGAGCCAACAAGGCACACAAACTCAGCAGACCCAACAGACTCGTGAACTTTCCTCCCATGTCCCTCTCCCTTGCGTTTCATCCTAACAGTCTATGCATATTGCACCACCTCCGCCTCCCCGACGGACGTTGCTCATCTCCCACCTTCTGTAAACACAAAAGTTACCGATTTTGCCCGTGAGTGTCAAGGCAACTCACCGAGGCACCAATTTTGCGCTCTCCTGCCAATTATCATACCCTCACAGCTTTGCAACAGGTTTCATTGCATGCGCGCATTCGTCAAAATCATCGGAATTGCAGTAGGTTTGACCGGCCTCCTCGGCGGGGCACTCATGTCCATGGGGCATCTAAAAACCGCTGAAGGTGACTTCAGAGAGCTGGAATTGGCCCGGCTTAAGAATCTCGCCGCCTCATGGGAGACACAGCTCCTGTCTGTCCGCTCCGCCTTTCGCGATCTTGTGCTTAGACATAGCGTTACGAGCGCCGTCGACCACCCGGCCGAATGGGCAGGATGGCGAGTTGAGAACAAGTTTGTCCAAATGATGGCTGAATGGCCGACAGGTGTCGCCAAGCCCCGCGCGTGGGTGTTGCTCCGCAGCAACGGCGAAACCCATGCTGTGTCTGGAGATAGCACCGGGCTGTCCCTCGCGCTGGAGAAATTTGCCCAGAATGACGCCCCGGACATCATGCTCGTTGACCGCCATGGTCCAGCACGGAGTCTCGCCTTGCAATACGCCCCTCCGGCAGACTTGCAGAATCCGACTCCCGGACGGCTCGTTGCCCTTGTGAATCCCAATGAATTGTTCAAAATTCCCAACGACCCCCCGGCTGACTGGGTTCTGATGAACGGACCCACGGAAGCATTTCTCGCATCTAACCGGCAGCCCAAACCGCCTATTGGTGCGGGTACCTGGAGTATTCTCCTCTCGCAGTCCGCCGGAATGGTGAACATGGACGCCGGCACCCCCCTCGCATTCTGCAGAATCCATGTCCCCGGAATGCAGCCGTTGCTGCTGGTATCGGAAATCAATTCACCTTCAAATGCAGGCAGCACCATCGGTGCACTTGTCCTCCTGACTTCGGGAACCGCATTTCTTGTGTTCGCACTTCGCCCCAGACGAAAGGCCGAACCTGCCAAGTCCAGCGCGCCTCTTGATTCGTCCGATCCCGATGAATTGAAAGCCACCCGCGAAACCGTCACGTTCCGTCAAATTTTTCAAGCTGTCCGGACGCCCATGTGTGTGGCTGACGAAACCGGACGTATCATCCGCGTAAATGCGGCCGCTCGCGAGCTCCTGCATCTTTCAAAAAACGGACAACCAAACGACAATATCACTCTGATTGGCACTGACTTTCGCGGCACCATGAAAGAGTTTCTCGTGCGCGCGGCAGAGTCCGAGGCGGACTCCGTCTCCGGATGCTGGCTGATTTGTGAGAATGATAAGCATTACTTCGATGGTGAAATCGTCGGCACCCGACTCTCCGCTTCCGCCGCAGGAAAAGGTCCGATTGTTCTTGAATTCATCGAAAATCGCAATGTTGCCGCTGCGGACAGAACCAAATTCTCACAAATTGTAACCAGCGTGGATGCCTTCAATCCGCAGCCCGTTATGCTTCTTGACGATCAAGGTCGCGTAATCGAATGCAATCAGGCCGCGCTCGAAATCAATTCCAAACTGGCTAATTCGCCATGGCTGCACGAAGTTCTTCCAACTCTCGAACTCTCCAATGTCGCCGCGATTGTGGACCCCGTTCGCACCGAGCGCTTTGAAAGTCTCTTCGGCGCTCGCATGTATGAATTCTACCCGGTCCCCTCGGCGAGCGGAATGCTGCTCTACGGCGTCAAGAAGTCCGATGCGCAAAGTCTGCAAATCGCTCTTCATCAGGCACAGGAGAATTTCAACTCACTTTGCGGCCTGTGCAGTGAAGCCGTCTTGCTCGTTGACCCGCGAACTCATCAAATTCAAGAAGCCAATCTCGCCGCGTCCGATCTCTTCGGTGCCGTGCACCCCGGACTCATCGGCAAGCAAATGGATGAATTCGCGGACTGGCCGTGGAATGAAGATAACCTGCGTGCCGCTGTACAAGTCACCCGCGCAGATGGACAATGCATTTCCTGCTCCTTCGAACAGGACCTGATCAAAGTCGAAGGTGAACCTACTCTCCTCGTTGTCGTTGCACAGCTCCCTGAAGCTCCGCTTGCAACAGCACACGGACTTGCCGACTTTGCACAATCCGTCGCGGAACAGATTAACGGTTCGCTTCAGCAGGAACCCGAAACACAGCACCCGCCGCAAATTCCCGTCGGGCCGGGTATGCTCGTGGTCACCAACCCGACCGTGCGCGATGTCGCACGCAAGATGCTCGAACGCCTCGGTCACTCCTGTGAAGTCTTCACGAATCTCGACGACGCCACCGTTTACTTGGTGCGCTCCGATATGCGTCCGGAATTCGTTATGATCGACATGGGTGATTTTGATCAACCCAGCGAATGGATCGAAATGCTGCGCGCGCGCTGCGGCAGCGTCCCCTGTGTCGGACTGGCCGATTCAAATGCCGATGACCTTCCCGACGGACCGAATGCTCTCCTTTCCAAACCCTTTGAACTCGAAGACATCGCAAACAGCCTGCACAGCCTTGAACTCGAAATTGCTGTCAACGAGAACTGAACATTCCCGATTGTAAAATTCTAAGCCCTGCCTCTGGCAGGGCTCGTCGTTTTTATTCATTGCCTCTCGCAGATATTGCGCACGTTATTCTTGACCGTGCATCTTCAGCACCTCGCCGCTTTCCCGATCGCAATTCTCAAAAACTTAAACACTAACTTAACATATCAACATGAGCTTCTCTGACCCTCTTTGTGAATTCATTAACTTGATTTCCCCCGCTTTTCTCCGTATCTTTAGTGCTGTTGCATACTTGGACGTGATACGCGATTTACTCTTGAACTGTGTTTTTTCAGTATTTATTTGAAAGGTGAAGACGATGCGAATTTGGCGTGGACTTTTCCTGCTCTCAGCACTCTGTTGGGTGGCACTGCCCGCACTGGCTCAATCCTTTGGTGATGTCGTATTCACCGAAGTCATGTACGATGACACTGCTGGCACCGATGCAGAATGGGTTGAAATTCACAACACTACCGCAAGCACCATTGACATCTCCGGATGGGTCGTCGGTGATGCAAGTGTTTATCCCGGGCCCGGCAGCGAAGGTGTCATCACCATTCCTGCAGCTACCACCATCGCACCCGACGCCTATCTTGTCCTAAGTCGTGTCGCCCTGCCCGAAATTACCGGCGAAATCGTCTGCACCGGCGCAGGGTCATGGACTCTCGGAAACACGGGCGATAACCTCTGGCTCTATACCGCCGCTACTGGTGGCACGCTCATTGACGGCTCACTCTCTGCGCAATATCCCGACGAAACAACGACCGCCGGCAACTCCATCGAGAAGTGTGACGAAAATTCCACCTGGACAAGCGACACAACCGCGTGGATTCAATCCACGACCGTCTTCGCTGCAACAGGTCGCTATCGCAATTGCACTCCCGGTGCTCCCAATTCCGATTGCGGTGGAGGGGACATCACTCCGCCCAGCCTCACCAGCGTCACCGTCATCTCAAATACTCAATTGGATGTTTTATTCAGCGAAAGCGTTAACCAGACCGTCGCTGAAACTGAAGCCAATTATTCTGTAGACAATGGCGTCGGAGCCCCGCTGTCCGCTCTTCGTGACGGTACCAATCCCGCTCTCGTGCATCTGACCTTTTCGGCCATGTCACCCAACAGCTATGTGTTAACTGTTCTTACTGTTGAAGACCTCAACAATAACGCGGCCAACAATCTGACCGGCAACTTCGTTATCACCGGCGCAGCATCCAACGCCATCGTCATCACCGAAGTCATGTATGACGACACTGCCGGCGCGGATATCGAATGGGTGGAAATCTACAATACCACCGCAAGCCCCATAAACATCAGCGGCTATGTTCTGCTGGACGGACCAGCCTACCCTCCGACGACAGAAGGGGCATGGATAGTTCCCTCCGCAACAACCATTAATGCCGGTCAATATCTCGTCCTATGTGACACTGCCATTGCCGAATTCACCAATGAAGTCGTCTGCTTTGATTCCCTGGGCGCGTTCGGTTTGAATAACAGCGGCGACAATCTTTCGCTCTTTACCTCGTTCTCAGGCGGTACTCTGGTCCACGGCTCGTTGACCGTCGCCTATCCCGACTTGGCGGGAGGAAATGCGGGCAACTCCATCGAAGTCTGCCTCGCTGATGTCGGCCTTCAATGGGAAAACGTCAATTGGTACGAATCTGCAAACGTCTTCGCTGCCGCTGGTCGTTACCGTCATTGCACTCCCGGCGCTGCGCCGTCACCCTGCGTTCCCGATGTCACTGCGCCTGTCTTGCTCTCCGCAAACGTCGTGACCAACAGTCAGATTGACGCCGTCTTTGACGAAAACCTTGCTGAAGTCTCCGCCGAGACTGTTGCAAACTACTCCGTTGACAATGGTATCGGCACTCCGACTACGGCCGTCCTTCAAGGCGACGGCAACACAGTTCGCCTCACCTTCGCGGCGTCACTCCCCGCTAACACGTACACATTGACGGTTAATAACGTCACCGATGTGGCCGGCAACCCCGTGGCGGCAAACAGCACTGCGCAATTTACCATCGTTCCCTCGGCCTACGACATCATCTTCACCGAGTTCATGCCCAACCCCAACTTCGGCGGCAATGCCGACAGTTTGGGTGAATGGTTTGAAATCTACAATCGCGGAGCAAATGCCGTTAACATGAGCGGCTGGATTATTTCCGATGCCAATGGCTCCGATACTCTCGAAGGCAACCCCACGATTCCCGCGGGCGGATACTTCGTCTTCTGTTCGAACGGTGACAGTGCCACAAACGGCGGTGTGCCTGAAAACTACGCCTATCGCTTCGGCACAACCGGCTGGGGACTCGCTCTCAATAATTCCGGCGAGCTGATGACTTTGCGGGATGCTGCAAATGTGACCGTGACCGCGCTTTCCTACAGTGGCCTGCCTTTCGCCGCAGGTGCGAGCGCTCAGCTCTCCGCCACCAACCTCGACCCCTCCAACCCCGTTAACTGGTGCATCGCCTCCACGGCATGGAGTGGTGCCAATAACGGCGACCTGGGAACTCCCGGCGCGGCGAACATCTGCGGCGCTCCGGCGATTCCCGATACGCTCACGATTTGCCAGATTCGTGCACAGGATTCGTGTGGCGTTCCTGATTGGAATGACTCCCTGCTCGTCACCTACGGAATTGTCACCCACAACGATTCCTGCCGCCGCAATATGTACGTCGAGTCCAATGGCTGCGCAATCCTTGTCTTCGGTACCGCCGCACAAACCAATATGATCGGTGCCACTCGCTTGGCCCTTCCCGGTGACTCCGTGCGTCTCGAAGGCGCGCTCGATTTCTTCTCCGGCGTGTCTGAATTCTCGCAATTCGCTTTGCAGGCCGTCACCGTGACCTTCATCTCATCCGGGAATCCTGTTCCCGCGCCGACCGTTATCGCGGCTAACACGATTTCACAAAATGCTGCCTCCTGCGCTCCGGAAGCCAATGAATCCCGTCACGTCACCGTCAACAATGTCACCTTCGACACTGCAGGTGTGGACACGTTCGCCGCAAATACCAACTATCTCCTCATTAGCGGCAGCGATACGATTCAATTCCGTGTAAACACTTGCGACACACTCGTCGGTCAGCCGATTCCGCAAGGAGCTCTGAATGTCACCGGTGTGCTTGCACAATTCGATACCTCCGGCGCGTGCTGGTGTCAGGACTATCAACTGTTGACCGGTCGCGTTGCCTCCTTCGTGACAGCCGAGTGCGGTGTACCCCTTGAAGTTACCGCCTATCGTTTGGCGGGCACGAACTTCGTACAGCTTCGTTGGGACCCTGCCGCGGAGAACAATTGCGGCTGCTACAATGTCTGGTATGCGACGACGTCTTCACCGGTCTTCCCCGATGACTATACTCTCTTGACACCGACTCCCATTTCGACGCTTGTCTTTGATGACGACACCATCGGCGGTGTGGACTCCAAACGCTTCTATGTCGTGACCGGCGTTACCTGCCCGTAACGGCTGAATCTGCCCCATAAGAAACGGCCTGCCCCGCAGAAGGGTAGGCCGTTTCTGTTTGCATTCTCAAGACTTAGCGAGCATGCTATAACATGGTCAAGCCCCGGCACAAGGATTGCTTATTGTGTGCTCGAAGGAGAATACCCCTATGGCAGACAATCTCATCCAAAACTTTCTGATTAATCAGAATACTCCCGCCACCACGCTGCGGGCCATGCTGGATGCGCAGGCGATGCGCCAGCGCGCGCATGCGCAGAATATTGCCAATGCGGAGACTCCCGGCTATCAGAGAGTGCGCGTTGAATTTGAGGAGCTGTTGCGCGACCGGCTGGACGGCGAGAACCAGTCTCTCGCACGCGGTGATGAACGCCATATCCCGCCTGCCAACGACCTGGAAGGATTGCAGGCAAAGGTCATGCGTGAGCCAATCCCGGACGATGCCACGGGAGTGAATGGCGTCAACATTGAAGAGGAAATGGCAGAAATGGCCGAAACACAAATTCGCTATCTTGCCGCGCTTGAACTCCTGCGCCGGCGTTACAACGGCATGAAGGAAGCCATTACCGGACAAGTTCGCTAACCCTTAAATTACAAAATGAATTCGAAAGCGGCGAGCGTTAAGCTCGCCGCTTTTTTCTCTGTCATCCTCTGTAAGGACCTACTCAATCTCCACGAAAATCCCAAGCGCATTCACGATGTAGCACACCTTGTCATCCTGGAAGGATCTCTCTAAACAGAGTCGAGATACAAAGCGCAACACAAACCATTACTAGGTCGAGCCTCCAGGCTCGACTCCGAGAGTGAAGAACCTTGCCATACGCACCACGCAAATCTCAAAATCATACTTCCGACGGCCTCCGGCCGTCTTCGCTCTGGTCTCCCCCCCAAATCTGCCGCAGTTTTGGGGGGATTAAGGGGGGCGACAAGGGGGCCCCGCCTTTCTAATTTCCTAACCAAAAACCACGAAGGAAACGTAACTTACGAACCAAATCCCTCCATTAACTGAACTCTAAAAGTGTCCCATTTCTTCTGACGACCAACATGAAGGCCAATATTTTTGTGAAAATTTCCTCCAACATAGTTGACCGTTCCATTGGGGAGAACTCTAATCCACATTTTTGATTTGAAAAGTTGAATCCCATTGAAGTCTTGAGTGAATGTGACAAGCCCGCCCAGCAGCGAGTCAACACGCTCAGCTTTCACTTTCATGCTTCCGGTCAATTCTGGGTAGGCATCATACAGTGCTGATAGATATGATGCCGCCCTTGTTGCTGAATCGGTTGATGCAAGATTTACCGAATAATATGCAAGTGTTTTCGTTCCACTTTCCATTTCTGCAAAGGCAGTAAGAGTAAAAGCGATAACTACAAACAAAGCTAGTTCCTTGAATCTTCGTAACATTGTTGCTTCCCTTTTATTGATTGTCCGGGACTCTACCTTATGATTAAGAAAGCTGTAGATGCGCTTGCTCCTACGGTGACTTGCGTTTGAAGAAAATACTTGCCTGTTGATAGATGACTAACATCAATAAGAGATGAACCTATGGTGAAGTTGTCTTCTTGCAGCACCAGTCTGCCTGTAACGTCATAGACACGAATGGTCAGATTCCCGTGCGTATATCCATTGAGCCTGAGGTTCATCGATCCATTTGACGGGTTAGGATAACATTGAATATCACGAAGCGTTTCACTATTGTGATTCCTGGAATCTGCAAAGCTGAGAACTTGATCTGTGAAGAGCACGTGGGCATCTGAAGTAAGTTCAGGGATTCTCAATACGTTCCCCCCAAGATATAGGCTACCAGAACTTGAGAGGCAGCTTGCGGTTTCACCATATGGCTGGTGTACGTCATAAGTTGCAATCCAGTTCAAGCTACCATCATAGTTGCGGCTGGCAATATATGGATACGCGGAGTCTGCAGCGAGATCATAGCAGCTTCCTGTGATCATGTACTCCAATTCGTTCCCCATGAAACAGTCTGTTAAAGAGTGGTCATACTCGAACAATGATATCTGCCTAGAGAAGTTCACATTACCGTCAGCGTCGAGTGATACTTCAATCAAGTGGTCATTGTCATCCATATTTTGTACTGTGCCGAAGATCATAATGTTGTTTTGATCAAGTTCCACAACAGAATAAGCTCTTTCGTCAGCATCAGGCGTTTCAAACCACTTGGTCCACACAGTATCGCCTATTTCGTTAGTTCTAATTATGTAAATATCGTCTTGCCGTCTGTTCGGAAATGTAGGCAAGTCACTCCTATAACCCGCAAGCAAATAGCCCCCAGAGGTGAGGGGTTCGAGCACAAGAGCAGCATCAATTGCTCCATTTTCATAGCGTGAGTAGTTCTTTGCCCACAGAGTATCGCCCAAAGAGGTGAGTTTGGCGGCAAAGAAGGATCTTCCAAATCCATCAGTCCTGTTTCCACAAACCAGAATATCGTTCAAGAAGCCAACATCGTTGAGTTCAGATGTCTCAGTTGTTTCATCTATCCAGGACCAAAGCGAGTCTCCGTTGTTTTCGATTGATACAACATATGATCGGCGACCACCGGATCCATATGAATCTGAGTATCCCACTGCAACAATTGCCCCGCTATTTCCCATATCACATGCTCGAAATTCTTCGTTTTCCCCACCACCAAATCTACGAGTCCAATTAATATCACCTTGGGTGCTAATTCTGCATATAAGTCCATCAATAGTCCCAAACGAAGAATCGCGAATGCTCCCAACAAGTAGGGCACCAGCTGAGGCGTCTCCAACTATACCGAAGAGTTGTTCATCTGAAGCCGCCGCTCCTATTTGTCGAGTCCAAATCGTATCGGGCTGTGCAAGTGTCTGGCCCGCCCCCCCTAACAACAATAAAAGCGCGAACCCTACCCGCTTCAAGAAATTGAATACAGATAGAATTCGCGTCATACTCAAGGCCTCCGAGGTTCGTTGTCCGGCTAGTTTCCCAAGACCTGTTGTCAAGATAGCGTTTGCCACGGGGATTGTCAAGAGAACAACTCTTCTTTCCCCGTCAGCAGCCCCGCCCCCGCACGTCGTCCCCCTTTCTAATTTCTCATTTCTAATTTCCAATTTCCCGCCTCCCCCCATGCCTCTCGAACTTTCCCTCCCGGCTCGTAAGTCCAATGCCAATTTCCCCTAATCCAATACTGAACAAATGTTTATAGAAAATTGTATTTTTTACCACAAACACTTGACAAACGTTCAATACATATGTATATTATGCACAGCTAACCGACCAAAGCCCGACTG